>CAISUK010000346.1 GCA_903888645.1 uncultured Pseudomonadota bacterium
CCGGCGTCGACTGGCGCCGCTGATGGATAATGAAATCGACAAAATCAAGCTGATGAACAATTTGCTGCTGTCTATGCCGGGCACCCCCATCATCTATTACGGGGACGAAATTGGCATGGGTGACAATTTTTTCCTGGGTGACCGCAATGGCCTGCGTACCCCCATGCAATGGAATCCTGACCGCAATGCCGGTTTCTCGCACGCTGATCCGCAGCGCCTGTACCTGCCGCCTATTATGGACCCGGTGTATGGCTACGGGGCTGTCAATGTGGAGGCGCAGTTGCGTGAAAGGGGTTCGCTGTTAGCGCCGATTGAATACTGACCCATCCTGCCAATTCAAATCTGACCCAGGACCGGTCGTTGCTTTTTGATACAACAACTGTGGATAAGTGTACCAAATAGTTGGTTCTGCATTATCCTTTTTCATTAGCAAAGAAGAATACGCGGGGAACAGCGCAAAGGCTGGCACCAAAGCAATTCCCCACGCATTGGTTTAGAACGGCGCGTCAGCTAGGAACTCTTCTTTGCTATCCCTTCGTTTCTGCTCACGTGACCTGATGAGCAACTTTGCCTCCGTGCTGCTGTGTTGGAATCGGTACGACTCGTTGCCTGTCTCCACGATATGGCAGTGATGGGTAAGCCGATCCAGCAACGCCGTAGTCATCTTGGCATCACCAAACACGCTGGACCATTCTGAGAAGCTCAGATTCGTGGTGATGACCACGCTCGTGTGCTCATACAGTTTGGACAGTAAATGAAACAGCAATGCACCACCGATCTGACTGAACGGAAGGTAGCCAAGCTCATCGAGAATGACGAGATCCATACGCATCAGACTCAATGCAATCCGCCCGGCTTTATTATCGAGCTTCTCCCGTTCCAGCATATTGACCAGGTCAACAGTGGAATAGAAGCGCACTCGCTTGCCGTGCAAGGTAATACCCGACACCGCAAGAGCCGTAGCCAAATGTGTCTTGCCTGTGCCGGGACCACCAATGAGAACTGCGTTCTGTGCCGATTCGGTGAATGACAGAGTTGCCAGTTTGCTGATCAGTCCTTGATCGACGATAGACGACTCGAAATCAAACCCGGCCAGATCACGATGCATAGGGAATTTCGCCGTGCTCATCTGATGGCTTATTGATCTCATGGCGCGGTCCGTGTTTTCAGCTCGCAGCAGATTCTCAATCAGCCATTGTGACGATGATATTGCTGCCGTGGTCTGCTCGGTCATCTCTGCCCAAGCGCTGGCCATGCCGTGCAGACGCAAGTCTTTGAGTTCAGCGGCGATATCACGCATGATCGTTCTCCACTGTGTCGGCAGTTACCTCGGGGACCTCCCTCAGGCTGTCGTATCGACCAGTATTAGCCACTGGTGCCTCACTGAGCTGCAAACTCGTTTCTACGCACGCAGGCGGTGGACTGGCGTTGAGCCTGGCCAACACATTGAGGACATGTTCGATACTGAGCACACCAGACTCAAGAACCAAAGATACTGCCGTCAGTACTGCATCAAGCCCTGCCGCAGGCACGGCAGCGAGCACTTGTGCCATGACCTTGTCTCCACCAGTACGTCGCAGCAGGCCCTGTCTCAGCTGCTGGAGTGGCATTGGCATATCTGCAAATGGAGCTCCATTCCTCAGCGCCCCAGGCTTCCGTGCGACCAGTGGAATGTAGTGCTGCCAATCGTAACCAATCAGGTTACGTTCAGTCAGGCGCTCATGGCTGGCAACAAAGACATCATCCGCCACCACGCTGACACGGGTTGGATAGAGCCGAGTGCTAACCCATTGACCGACCAGCTCACAAGGCACTGAGTAACGGTTCCGAGATATAGCGACCAAGCAAGTAGAAGAAACCCGCGCCATCTTCTCTACATAACCGTCAAATGGGGTCGGCATGGGCATCATCTCGGAACGTTCCAGATCCAGCATTTCTGCCACGCTGAATTCCTTATGCTCGGGATGCCGCAATTCAATCCAGAGTTGCCGACAACGCTCGCTCAGCCAGATATTGAGCTCGTCAAATGAACCGAATTTCTGATTCTGTGCATCCAGCCAGATGCGGCGACGACTATCCTGGACGTTCTTCTCTACAATGCCTTTTTCCCAGCCTGACGCCACGTTGCAGAAGTCAGCATCAAACAGGTAGTGCGCGCACATCACTGTAAACCGCGCATTGACGACCCGATCCTTACCCTTGTTGACCTTGTCGACGGCGGTTTTCATGTTGTCATAGATGCCGCGTCTGGCAATTCCTCCGAGTGCGGTAAAGGAGCGTGTGTGAGCATCAAACAACATTTCATGACCCTGGCTTGGATAGGCGACCAACCAGAAGGCACGACTGAAACACAGCTTGAGATGAGAGACCTGCATGCGGCGATAAATGCCACCAATCACCAAGCCCTCCTCGCTCCAGTCGAACTGAAACGCCTCGCCTGGCTCGAACCTTAGCGGCACAAAGGCGCGAGGTGCCTTGCCTTCACGTTCACGCCAATTGCGGATGAAGTCAGTAACCCGGCTATAGCCGCCTTCGTACCCGGTTTCTTTGATCTGCGCGAATAGCGCCTTGGCGGTACGCCTGTTTTGTTTGGCGCGGTGTGCATCAACTTTAAGAGCCTGCTCCAGTGCTTCATGGAACGGGGTAAGCTTGCCCGGCATCTCATCCCTGCTGTACTTCGGCGGTGCCGCCTCCTTGGTACTTCTAACCCATTTCCGTATCGTATTGCGCGATAGACCTGTGCGCTTCGTTATTTCATGCAGCGACAAGTTGTCGCGTAAATACATCCGTCGAATCTTTCCAAACATTTCCATGGTGATCACCCTTTTTTCTCCTGCCTAGAAATTAGGCAGGACAAGTAGAACACCTGGGTCAATTTTGGGTCGGCATTACACCTCTAAATGGGTCAGTTTTCGGTCGGCGGCAACACTTGGGTGTTATAAGCAGTCGCAAACGTACCGAAAGTGGCATCCGCTGTCAGACCAGAGAACAGGTTGACAATGTTGTTAACAAC
>CAISUK010000347.1 GCA_903888645.1 uncultured Pseudomonadota bacterium
GGCCAGGTATGGCATACGACGCTGAAACACGAGCGAGAAAGGGAACTCCTCTTCATCGGCAATCAGTTCCGCCAGGCGATCAATTATTACTTCAAGGCCAATAATCGCTATCCAGCGCGGCTTGAGGATTTAGTCCTCGACGACCGCTCTCCGGCCATCCGGCGCCACTTGCGCAAGTTGTTTGTCGATCCCATGACTGGACTCGCAGAGTGGGGCGTGGTGAAATCGGACAACGTCGTCGTTGGCGTCTATAGCCTGTCGGAAGACGAGCCCTTGAAGAAATCCGTTTTTGCCGCGCGCGACGCCGACTTCGAAAACAAGAACAAATATTCTGAATGGATATTCATGGCCAAGCTACCCGCCGCCGCGCCTAAGAATTCCCCTGCAGCTGCGCCGAAACAGGGTGGGTAGCCGTAAGGTAAGCGTCCATTATGTCATGAGCAATTCATTAGGATTTCCTTGGGAGCATTTTGCATGAACGTCAAGAACACGATTCTGATCGCCGAAGACCATGCCTTGCTGCGTGCCGGCATGCGCGCGCTGCTGTCGACCGAGCCGGATGTCGAAGTCATCGGCGAAGTGGATAACGGCAAGGATGCCGTCAGGCTGGCTTGCTCCTTGAATCCGACACTGATACTCATGGATCTCTCGATGCCCGGGACCAATGGGCTTGAGGCTATTACCGAAATCAAGAAGCGGGCGCCGGATATCCGCATCCTCGTGGTCACCATGCACAAGACCGACGAATACATCCAGGAAGCTTTGCGCACGGGAGCTTCCGGCTACATTCTCAAGGAGTCGAGCCACGACGAATTGCGTACCGCTATTCGCACGGTGCTATCGGGCAAGGTCTATCTCAGTCCCGATGTTTCCGAGCGCGTCGTCAGCGGCTTTCTTTCCGGTGGCACCAGCAAGCCTGCGGCACCGGCATCGGCCTGGGATACGCTAACGCTTCGCGAGCGCGAAGTGCTCAAGCTGGTGGCTGAAGGCCACGGCAACAAGCACATTGCCGACTATCTTTGTCTCTCCATCAAGACCGTCGAGAAGCATCGCTCCAGCCTGATGCGCAAGCTCGGATTGCGCAATGCCTCGATGCTTACGGCATATGCGATCGAAAAAGGTATCGTCACGCTCTGATTCAGCTATGCGCAGGATTCTGTTGCGCCGGGTGGCCCGGGTCTTGGCCAAAGAACTCGCGTAGCTGTTCGTAGACAGCCGGGTACTCGCGCAGCAGCAGGTCGGGGGCCTCGAAAAACGCTTCGCTCATGACAGCGAAGAACTCCGTCGGAGCTTCCGAGGCATACGGATCGAGCAAAGTTTCCTCACCGCTGTCGACGCGTCGGCAAAAGTCGCTATAGGCGGGCTCGAAAGCGGCTCGCCAGGTGCGCCGAGCAGCGCCAGAGGCCAGGCCGGGCATGCCGTCGGCACTGCCACTGCGCATATCCAGCTTATGCGCGAATTCGTGCAGTACAACGTTGACGCCGCTTGGTGCTTCTCCCGCATCGAACCATGAGAGCAGTACCGGGCCGCCCTGCCATGCCTCGCCCAGAACGGCATCGTCATATTCATGAACGATGCCGAGTTCGTCCATGAATTGCCGAGGGATGACAAAGTCGCCCGGGTATACGACGATGCCGACCCAATCCGCGTATTGCTCGAGACCGAGATGCAGGATCAGCACGCAGGCCTGCAAAGCGATGTCGAGGCGCATTTCATTGCTTACCCGAAGATCGTGGGCACCATAAAATTCCTTGGTGTCGAGAAACGCCACAACCAGCGCGCGCAATTTCTGGTGTTCTGCCGCTGTCAGATGCGCAAGAAAGGGCAGCCGCCGTTCGGCGCGTTCCCATACGCCAGGCTCAATGGCATGACCGGCGCCGCCCCGCGCTGGTCGACCGAAAATTCTACGCATCATTCCCGAACGATGTTAGCAAGTGCGTCCGACAGGCATGCTGCCGGCAAGCATCAACTGGTGGCAATAACCATAAACGACAACGGGGGCCGCAGCCCCCGTAATTCCAAAGTGCGGAGTGTCGTGTCAGTCGACCTTGCTCTTGCCGCGCAGCTCAGCAATATGCTTTTCGATGATCTGCTGCTGCAAGCGTTGCGACAGCTGCTGCTTGACCTCGTCGAAAGCCGGCGCCTTGAGGTCGCGCGAGTCTTCGAGGAGGATCACGTGATATCCGAAATCCGACTTGACCGGTGTCTCGGTGAACTTGCCCTTGGGCAGAGCGACCAGCGCATCGGCAAATGGTTTGACATAGGAGGTCGGTGCCGCCCAGCCGAGATCGCCACCGCGCTCCTTGGAGCCTGGATCCTTCGAGGCCTTGGCCAGGTCTTCAAACTTTTCGCCCTTCTTCAGCTTTTCGATGATGGCCTTGGCGTCGTCTTCCTTGTCCACCAGAATGTGGCGCGCCTTGAATTCCTTGTCACCCAGCTGGGAGCGAATGGTTTCGTATTCCTTTTTCAATGCCTCGTCGCTGACCGGGTGGCTGCGAACGTACTCGCCCATGTAGGCATTGAGCAGCACGCCTTGCCGCGCCAGATCCATTTGTCCGACGATTTCCGGCTTCTTGTCGAGGCCCTTCTTCTGTGCCTCCTGGGCAAGCACTTCGCGGCGAATCAGTTCCTCGCGGATGGCCTTGCGCAAATCTTCCGTATCGGCCTGGCCCTGCGCTACCTGTGCGGCGAGCATTGCGTCGGCGCGGCTCTTGGGGATCGCCTTGCCGTTCACAGAGGCGATGACGGCGCCGGCGGCATCGGCTTTTTCCGCTTTATCTTTGGCCACGGCTGGTACCGCCGCAACAAGCATGGCAGTGGCGAGGATGCTGGTACGAAACAGTGAGGATCTCATCGGTATTCCTTAGCGTTTGACAGTTGATGTATGAGGTTGGGGAAGTATTGGGAATTGGCTATGACAGGCAAATTCAGGGCAATTCACGGTGCTTCTTCAGGAGTTCGGGCGATGATGCTAAGGGCATGGATTTTCTGCCGCATCATTGTTCCGAGCGCATCATACACCATGCGATGTCGTTCGATCGTGCGTTTCCCGCTGAAAACGGGCGAAACGATGGTCAGGCGAAAGTGGCCGCCAGCACTGGCGCCAGCGTGACCCACATGACGTTCGCTTTCATCTTCGAGGTCACAATGAACGGGTTGCAAGGCGGCGAGTTGCTCGCGTATCTGTTCTACAACATTCATTTTGGCAGGACTTTCTTGAAGGGGCGCACCGTGACTCTGGCATAAACCCCGGCGGCAACGAAGGGGTCCGCATCCGCCCATGTCTGCGCCTCGGCAATAGACGCGAACTCGGCAACGATCAAGCTTCCGGAAAAACCGGCCGGGCCGGGATCGGGGGAATCGATCGCGGGAAACGGACCAGCCAGTATCATCCGCCCGTCATCAACTAGGGATTGCAGGCGGGCGAGATGCGCGGGACGCGCCGACAGGCGCCGCTCCAGTGATTCGGGTGCATCTTCACCGACAATGGCATAAAGCATCATTGCTTGTCCTCAGCATATTTCGCCAGAAAAAGGCCTTGGCCGACAATAAATACGACCATCAGCCCCATGGCGCCAAAAAGCTTGAAATTGACCCATGTTTCGATGGGATAGTTCCGTGCGACGAAAAGATTGACCGCGCCGAGCAGAGCGAAAAAGACGGCCCACGCCAGATTCAGGCGCAACCAGATCACTTCCGGCAACGACATCTGTTCTTCCAGCATGCCGCGAATCAGATTCTTCTTCAAGAAGCTTGCCGATACAACCAGTACGACGGCGAATAGCCAATAGAGTACGGTCGGTTTCCAGGTGATGAAGGTCGGGTCGTGCAGCGCAATGGTCAGTCCGCCGAAAAACACCACGAGAACCAGACTGACCCAGAGCATTTTATCGACCCGGCCATGCCGGAGCCATACCCAGGCGATTTGTGCAGCGGTGGCTAGCATCACGACCATTGTGGCCAGCAGGATGGGCGACTGTTCCAGCGGGATCGACGCGCCCAGTCCGATGGCGCCCAGCAGCGGACCGATCAGATCGGCAGCGACCTGCGGACGCGATTCGGTTGTCTTGAAGGCTACAAAAAAAAGAATGACCGGAAGAAGGTCAAAGAGGAATTTCATGCGCCGCGATTATCCGGCAATCGAACCCGGGTGTCCATGCACTGATTTGAAATCAATTGCAACCGAAGGGGGCTCACTTTTGGGGTCATTTTCGCTCAAGCTTCAGCGAAACCGAGTTGATGCAATAGCGCAACCCGCTCGGCGCCGGTCCATCGGGGAAGACATGCCCAAGGTGTGCGCCGCAATGATGACAAATCACTTCTGTGCGGCGCATGAAGTGGCTGCGATCGTCGGCTGTTTCGATATTGGCGGGATCCTCTGGCGCCGAAAAACTTGGCCAGCCGCAGCCCGAATCGAACTTCTGCTCGGACGAAAAAAGAGGGGCGTCGCAGCAGCTGCAGCGATAGATCCCAGCATCATGGCAGTCCCAATACTTGCCGGTGAATGCAGGCTCCGTTCCCTTCCGGCGGGCGATCTGGTATTGCTGTTCGCCAAGTTGAGCGCGCCA
>CAISUK010000348.1 GCA_903888645.1 uncultured Pseudomonadota bacterium
AATTGGTTCTTCTCCGCGTAGCGGCTCCGTCCAACAATTTGTTCAACACCTATCCGAACAGGATTCCCGCTTCGATCTACCAATACGTTAATTACGACCAGTACTCCCACGTCTCACCCTACGGCATCAACGGTGGGTATTACTATGCCAGACTGAGCGCGTCGTTCTGATGCGTGGCGGAGAAGCGTCGATGCGCCGATTTCGAAAGTTCCTCGTTGCATGCCTCCTACTGGCTGCCCACGCAGCCATGGCTGCCGCGCCTCTGGTTCTTTACACCGATTTTGGCCAGAAGGACGGCGCAGTCTCGGCACTGAAAGGTGTCGCCTACGGTGTTTCGCCGAAGCTGCTGATCTCTGATCTCAGCCACGAATCGCCGGGCAGCATCTTCGGCGGCGCGTACCGATTGTTCCAGGTCGCGCCGTTCTGGCCGAAGGGCACGGTTTTCGTCACGGTCATCGATCCCGGTGTCGGCACAGAGCGGCTGTCGGTGGTACTGAAGACCCGCGCCGGCCACTATTTCGTTGCGCCGAACAACGGCCTTCTGACGCTGGTGGCCGAGCAGGAAGGCTTCGCCGAACTGCGCCAGATCGACGAAGCCGTCAATCGCCGCAAAGGCTCGGAGGACTCGCATACCTTCCATGGTCGAGACGTATTCGGATACACCGGAGCGCGGCTGGCGGCCGGTATCATTCGTTTCGACCAGGTCGGCCCGAAACTTCCTCTAGAGCGACTGCTGCGGCTCGACTATCGCAAGGCGGAACGTCATGGCGACCGGGTCAGTGGCATCATCCCGGTGCTCGACGTCCAATACGGCAACGTTTGGTCGAACATTCCCGACAAGCTGTTCGCCGAATTGGCCATCGCCATCGGAGAGAAGGTTCGGCTGCGCATCCGTCACGGTGACCGGCTTGTCGATGATGTCGTCGTGCCCTACCAGCGCACCTTCGGCGATGTGCCCGAAGGGCAACCACTGGTCTATGTCAATAGCCTGATGAACATGGCGGTGGCCCTCAATCTCGGCAGCTACGCCGAGACACACAAGGTGGATTCGGGACTGGACTGGTTCATCGAGTTGGGCAAGGAATAGCCGGGATCACCAGGTTCACGACCCGCGCAGCGGCACATGGGCCATGTATGCTCGTTTGCCGGGGCTGCTGAGTGGCCTCGCATAAGGGGTGATTTTCGGTGAAGGCTCCGTGCCAAGACGGTTGAGATCGGGATATCCTTGTGGCCATCCATACGTCGCGCCACCGAATGTCATGCTGGGGACACCCAAAGCCCGAAACAAAGCAATTGGCCTGAACTTTAATTTCGGTCCAGGGAGCACATCCGAAATCTCTTCGACAAGCAGATGACAAATCCATCGCCTTTCCAATATCGCTGGTTTGCGCGAGGCGACATCAATGGTTTCTTCGCACTTGCCATTGACAACATTGCACTCCTTGTCGGGATGTCCGGCATTTTGATCGGCATATTCCACATGCCGCCTGCCATTGTCCTGGGGCGCATGGTTCCGGGAACCGCCGCTGGCGTGTTGGTTGGCGACCTCCTGTACTGTTGGCTGGCCTGGCGTCTGGCGCAACGCGAGTCGCGCCATGATGTCTGCGCCATGCCCCTGGGTATCGACACCCCATCGATGTTCGCCTTGAGCTTCGGCGTAGTCGGCCCGGCCTACCTTGCCAGTGGCGATGCCGAGCAAGCGTGGGCAATCGGTATGGCGGTGCTTGTGATCATGGGTCTGGCCAAATTGGTAGCTGCCTTTTGTGGCGAAACAATACGACGGGCGCTACCGAGAGCAGCCCTGCTTGGTGCCCTGGGGGCGGTTGCCATTGCCCTGATCATGTTCTTTCCCTTCACCAAACTGATCGCTGAACCTGTGGGTGGCTTTGTTGCCCTTGGCGTCGTCCTTATCACGCTTATCGGTGGAAGGCACCTGCCGTTTCGATTTCCGGCGGTCATCGGTGCCTTGCTCCTCGGCTATATCGCTTACCGTGCCGCCATGCTTTTTGGCTATCAACCACCGCCTCTGCCTGCTGCAGCGATGGCCACCGAAGCCGTATTGCCACTGCCGACTCTGACCTTTCTGCGTGGCCTTTCACTCGCCTGGCAGTACATTCCGCTGGCCATTCCGGTTGCACTGGCGACGGTCATCGGCGGGATCGACAATACCGAATCTGCTGCAGTCGCCGGGGATCGCTATTCGACCCGATCGATCCTGCTTGTCGAAGCAGTGGCCACACTATTCGCCGGCATTTGCGGCGGGGTCATCCAGAACACGCCTTACATTGGCCATCCGGCCTACAAAGAGATGGGGTGTCGCAGCGGGTATACGCTCGCAACAGGTCTCTTCATTGGCATCGGGGCGGCGGCCGGGTGGCTAGGCAGCTTGATTTCTGTTCTGCCCGAGTCGCTCGTGGTGCCGGTTCTCGTCTTCGTCGGTCTGGAGATGGCGGGACAAGCCCTGCGCGCTACCGACGCCCGTCACGCCGCTGCCTGGGGGCTCGCCTTGATTCCAACACTGGCCAATTTGGTCACCATACAAATTGCCAGCATCGTCGGTGCTGCGGGGATCGCTGCAGCCCAGATGAATGAAGCGTCGCGGCACAGCCTACTGGCGCTGACCATGCTCGGCAACGGCTTCATTGTGACCTCCATGCTCTGGATGAGTTGGCTGATCTGGGTGATCGACGGTAATCTCGGCCGTGCTGCCCTGGCCGCCATGATCGGGGCGGCACTGACGCTTTGCGGCATCATTCATTCACCATTCGCCGACGGCAGACTGTTTTGGCCGTGGTCGGCAGATTCTTCGGTTCTTTGGCTGTCCGCTAGCTACGGGCTACTTGCTCTGATGTGTGCGCTGTTCAATCTTCGGGCGACGCCCATCGATGAACCAGCGGAGCCCATGCACGTTTGTGAAAATCATGCATGAATTTCAAGTCAAGTCTTGGGTCCTGCTTCGGCGAGGACACGGTGGCGATCATGAAATGTACTTGGGCCACAGCCAAACAGATTGATCGCGTTGGGCCTAGTATCTGGAAGGCGATTTTCCCGGTGTACCGCGCTAGCAAATCCAACCCTGTGCAAGGCGCCGACTGTTCAGATCGTCAATCAGCGCCGACGCCAATTCTGTCGGATTCAATCGAATCGTCATCGCTGCGCCTAGGGTCTTTTCGGTGTCCTCATAGAAGAATCGCGAAACGGCTTCCGAGCCGCCAATAGGCGGTGGCACGCAGTGATAGGAAGGTACGCCGAGCAGACGGAATCCCAACGCGGCGCCAACGCCTTTTTCATTGCTCCATTCCGGACTGGCAAAGGCAAAGGGAAGTGCCTTGATGGGCCGCCCGGCGAGATCCGCCAAGGCGCGAAACAGGCCCGAAGCGCGAGCGTTGTCCAGACATTCGCCCATGTGCAGGACGGGCGGCAGATCGTGCGCCTCCAGCACGCGGCGCAACACCGGTGCCGCTTTCTCTCTGGCATCTGACGTGCAATAACCGAGCTTCAGCAACGAGAACGAGGCGCAGCCGTTGGTGAGTATCAGCACGCCGGCAGAAAGCAACGCATCGGCGACATCGCAGATGGTCTTTTCGTAGAGCACTTTGGGATTGTTGCACCCGACAAGATTGACGATGCCGCGAATTTCGCCAGCAATGAGTTTTTCCAATAGCTTGGGTAGACCGCCGCAAGCGACGCCAAGATTCTCCACCGAGAAGCCGATTTCCGCCTGCATCTGCTGGCGCGGCACAAACACGTTGGCCGCCTTGCGCAAGGGAAACTGGCCGATGCCGAGCCGGACGATGCGCCGCGCCAGTTCCCTGGCCTGGCCGAGATTGGCATGCTGGTGATCGAATCCGATATGGTCCGCGCCTGGCAGCCGGCACGAGTCGCTGGTGGTCACCACGCGAGTGTGAAAGCAGTCGGCGACTTCCATGATACTTGGATAGACATCCTGAACATCCGCCACCCACAGGTCGATGGCGCCGGTGCCGAGAACCAGTTCTGCGCCGACGGCATTGGCCAGCGGACTGATACCGCCATGACGATACAGGGCGGACAGGCCGGAGCAGCAAATGCCGAAAAAGCGGATGCCTTTCGCGCCGGCGTTGCTCGCCAATTCGACAATGTCGGGTTCTTCAGCGACCTCCACGATTGCCATTGGCATGACCGGAGAATGACCGTGGATGGCAATATTGACGTAATCCGGATCAAGGGCGCCGAGGTTGGCACTGACATGGTCGCGCTGCGGCGGGCCGTAAAGGATGTCCATGGCGATCGATGAGCCGAGGACGCTGTTCCAGGCAAAGGCCAGCCCGCATCGCTGCAGCTGGCGCATGAGGTTTTCCCAGTCGCCGTCGGTGCCGGTGCCGGTGCGATGCAGTGCTTCGAACACTTCGTGGTAGGCGCCGACCGGCAGAATGTCGAGTTCCGCCCAAAGCGCCAGGCGCTCTGGCGGCGCCAGTGCCTGCAGGGTGCGATGCGGTCCGGGCACCGTCCTGCACAAGTCGTCGAGCAGGATGTCGGCGATTTCACCGGCGAGCCGATGCAAGGATTTTTCCGGCGAGTCGATGCCGAACGCCTTGGCAATGGCGCGCGCCTTGGCTTCGCCCTTGATCGGCAAGTCGATCCGTTGTTCAGCGGCGGCCTTCAGCGTGAGCAGGACTTCGCGGCCGCGCGCACCATGCGAGGCGACGCCGGCGGCCACCCAGCGCAGGATGTTGCGGGCCACCACCACATCGACATCGGCACCGCAGACACCCCTCGGGCTGCGCGGCGAGATCGTGCATGGCCCCATGTGGCAGACGCGGCAACAGGTTCCCTCCAGGCCGTGACCGCAATGCGCTTTCTGCGCGTCGAACCGGTCGAAGACGGTCTCGATGCCGAGTTCCTGCATGCGCTGCAGCATCGAGCGGACCGCAGGATCCGGCGTATAAGCCAACACCTCGGCCTTCGAGGGAAAGCTCTTGCGGTAGGCTTTGAGTTCTTCGGGTGTCATGAAGCCGCCCTCAAGTGCAAATCCAGAAGCGCGTCGGCCAATAATTCTGCAGCACGACGGAATTCTCCAAGCAGGGCTGGTGGTTCGCCGATCAGGTCGCCGTGACGAATCGCCTCATCAAAGGGAAAGACAGCCAGTGGCGGCCAATCACGCAGCCACTCCAGCACCTTCACCTGCTCGTCGTTAGAGCGGCAGCCGCTGACAACGGCATGCACATGTCCGATTGCAAGATTGGCGGCCAGACGGCGGATCGCATCGGCGGTTTCCAGGCTGCGCCGACCGGGTTCGATGACCACCAGCGCGATGTCGATGCCGGCGATGGTGCCACGGCTCAGGTGTTCCAGGCCGGCTTCGCTGTCGATCAGGGTGACGTCGGCAATCGCCTTGCTGGCTTTGAGCAATAATTGGCGAAGTAAGGCATGTTCGGCGCAATAGCAGCCCTCGCCGCCATCTTTGCTCCAGCCGAGTGCCACCAGAGGATGTCCGCCGCCCCAAGTGACTGTGCCCTGCGGCAAAAGTTGGCTGGTGTCCGGGTTGAGCAGAAACAGTCCTTCCGGCAATCCAGTGCCGTCAGTCGCGGCGCGCAATAGTTCGCTTTGTTGGGCCAGCGGTTTTGGCCGTTCTGCATGGTCCAATGGCAACACGGAAGCCAGATTGGCATCCGGGTCGGCGTCGATCGTCAGCACGCGCAGCCCACGAGACACCAGCGTTCGCGCCAGCGCGCCAGCGATCGTTGTTTTGCCCGCACCACCCTTGCCGACAACGGCTATACGCAACGGAGTCGGCCGTGGCAAGCTGGTTTTGGGCCGCGTGTAGCGGGGAGAGGTTGCACTGATGTGGGTATGGGAGCCGTCTTCACACATGGCTGTTCCTTGCGAAGCTGGGCGCTGTTGAGCCTGGCCGAGTTGGTACGCAACAACGGTTTCGCAGTGACTGCCTGCCGCGATCCGCCATCACTCAAGCCACTCCACGCCGGGCTAGCTCCCGACGCAGGTGTTTCAGCGACGGCGTGACGATGGCAACGAAATATGCCTCGCGAAGGCGCCGCTGTGCCGCGGCTGTGCGCAGGTAGCCGCGGGCGCCCTGATGCAGCATTGCAGCTTGGGCAGCGCGTAGTGACAGTTCGCCGCCGGCCAGGCGAATCCGCAATACATCGGTGAGCAAAGCCGGCCGATCTTCAGGCGCGGGGCCGGCGTCGATGGCGCGAGTCAGGCGGAAGGTTTCAGCCTCTGCCACATTCAACGCTTCACGCAAATCGTCGCCTTGATCAGCCTCGAATCTGTTGATGTGCTGGTGGGTGCGGCGGGTATTATCGACGAGCCGGATGCAGTCGCGCACCAGACCGAGGCCCATGCCGAGTTGTGCCAGGATCATTCCTGGTTGGATGCGGGCGAGGTACTCGGCGGATTGCTCCGGGTGGGCCAGCACCCGACTGTCGTCGATGCGCACCTTACGGAACTGGCAGGCCAGCGTTCGGGTGCCTTCCAGTGCGGTGAAATGGACACCTTCCACCAGTTTGAAACCGGGCTGGTTGCATTGAATAGCAAAGAAAAGCAGGCGTCCGTCGCCGTCCACCGGGCAACCGGTGACAAAGATGTGGTCGAGGCCAAGATTGGATACCCACGGCAGCGTGCCGTTGATTTCGTAGCCGCCATCGACCCGTTTGGCCGAAAGCAGGAAACGCTCGATCTCGCAGCACGACTTGAAGGTATTCGATAGTCCCGTTCCGCCCAGTTGCCGGCCGCTAGCTAGGCCCGGGAGAAACTCGGCTTTGATGGCGGCGTTGTCGGAGAGCTGCAGATAGCGGGCGCAGGCGGTTTGGCACCAGACGATAAAGGCCGTGGACAGACAGACTTCGCCGACCTGAGCCATGGTGGTGACGGTGTCGACCAGACCTTTTCCGCTGCCGCCATAGTCGGGGCTGACCACACCGCCGAAGCCGCCGAGTGCGCCGAGCGCGCGCAGGAAGTCTTCCGGATATTCGCCGTCGAGATCGATAGCGGTGACCCGCGGCTTCAGTTCATGCTCGATCAACGCCGTGATCGACGCAGGCTTGACGAACTCAGTTGGGTCGCTCAGAAATGCAGTGTCGGTAATCATGTGTACTTGAAATTTAGTGACCGGCCCAGCGCTGATGCGCCCAGCGCGCCAGCCAGTCGAGAATGAAGCCAAGCAGGCCGATGTAAAGAATGGTCGCCATCAACTCGCCGTAAGCGAGCCGGTCGCGCGTGTCGAGAATGAAATACCCCAGGCCGGCATTCACCCCGAGCATTTCGGCCGGCACCAGTACCACCCAGATCAGTCCGATGGCGAGCCGGATTCCGGTCAGCAAATGGGCAGCAATCGCTGGCACGGTCACATGCCGGAGCTTTTCCCCACGGCTGGCGCCAAGGCTGTCGGCCAAGGTTAGCCATTGCCGGTCGATGGCGGCGATGCCAGCGGCAACATTGAGAACGATTGGCCAGACAGCCGCGAACGAAAGCAGGAAGACCACCGGTGCTTCGCCAACGCCGAGCGCCATCACCGCCACCGGCATCCAGGAAAGCGGTGAAATCATGCGCAGGAACTGGAAGGTAGTTGAACTCGCTCGATTGAAGCCAGCCCAACTACCCGCCATCAAGCCGAGCGGTACGCCTACCAAGAGTGCGAACAGCAGGCCAAGTGCGACCCGCTGCAGGCTGGCCCGGGTGTGCTGCCAGATGTCGCCACCTTGCCAGAGTTCGCCAGCCGCCGCCCAGGTATTCTCCGGCGAAAACCGCGCAGCCATGAGCGAATGCTGACCGACAACATGCACCAAAACCCACCAGAGCAGGACAGTCAGCGTCAAACCAACCAGCGGATAGGCGAGTTGTCGTGCCTGAATGGATGGCTGCGCTGTTACTGTCATTGCGAGCCGCTTAGGCGACGATGGTTTCGCTGCGCGTAAACTTCTCTGGCAGGCCAAACGCCTTCAAGCCACCCACTGCCGCGATCGATTTCTTGACGAATCGGTCCTCCACCAGGTCGCGCGCCACAAAAGCTGGATCGAGGTTGGCGAGAAAGCGGTTGTCACCTTCAACCTGAGTTTCCTTGAGTAGCTTGATCAATTGCTCGGTGTACGACGGGAACGGGTAGGGCTGGTAGTCGATGCGCGATTCCTTCCACTCGGCATGCCGAATGGCGCCTTCCCTGGCGTATTGCTGATCGCGTTCCTGGCTGGGGACCAGCACGCGCTCCAATACAGGTGCTGGGAATGGCGTGTATTTTCCGGCGCCGTCCTTGGAGAGCAGTTGCGCGCCTTCCTTGCGGTTCTCGCGCAGCCAGTGCTGGGCATTGACGATGCCATTGACAACTTTCTGCGACCACTCGGGCCGTTCGTTGACATCGCGTTCATGCAGCGTGACCACGCAGCAGGCATGATCGCGCCAGACATCGCCGGTAAAGCGCAAGACGCGGCCGATGCCATTGGTTTCCGCAGAAGCATTGAAGGGTTCGGCGACGATGAAGCCGGCGATGGCACCGTTGGCCAGTGCCGGTCCCATGTCCGGCGGCGCCATGATCGTCAACGCGACTTCGTTCGGCTTGAGGTTGTCGGTCGGCTTGGAGACTACAGTCAGGCCGTTCTCGCGCAGAAGATGCTGCAGCACGACGTTGTGGATGGAATACCAGAAAGGTACGGCGACCTTCTTTCCGCCCAGATCCTTGACGTCCTTGATGTTCGGCGCAACGGTTAGTGCCGAGCCGGCCATGTGGTTCCAGGCCACCACCTTGGCCGGGAATTTACTCCCGTAGCGGGCCCAGACAGTCATGGGCGACAACAGGTGCACAACATTGACCTGGCCGGCCATGAAGGCCTCGACAATCTGTGCCCAGGAACGGAACAGACGCGGCGCTTCGACCTGCAGGCCCTGTTGTTCGAAGAGTTGTTTCGAGTGCGCTATGAGTAGCGGCGACGCGTCAGTGATGGGAAGGTAGCCGATGCGAACCGGCTCGTCCGGACCGGCTGCCCTGGCGAATTGGGGAAGGGCGACACTACCGGTGAGCAGTGCAGACAGACGCAGGAAATCTCGGCGGGAAAGTGGAATCTCTTCGGAAAGTTGGTCGAACAGGTTGTCTTTCATGGTGTCGTTCATGTTCTTGCCTCACAAAGTTGGAAACCAGGCGGGAGCCCGGTCGGACAGGGAATCGATAATTTCTTCGCGCATGGCGTTGAGGGCCGCGGAGCGATGCTGGCGCGGCGCCCGCCCGCCTGGGCGCCATTCGCCGACGATACGGGCCGGCGCCCCGGCGAGCAGCAGGACACGATCGCCGATACGCAGGGCTTCGTCGATGTCATGGGTGACCAGGAGTGCGGCGCTTTGTTTCTGGTGGGCGAGGTCCAGCAGCAAGTCCTGCATCGACTCGCGCGTGATCGCGTCCAGCGCAGAAAACGGCTCGTCGAGGTAAATGATTTCCGGATCGCGTGCCAGAGCCCGGGCCAAAGCCACGCGCTGCGCCATGCCGCCGGAAAGTGCTAGCGGCTTTTTGCTGGCGTGTTCACTCAAGCCGACCTGCGCCATCGCCTTAGCGATCCGCGCCGCACGGGTCGGTTTCGGTTCGTCGGGACGGCAGGCGAAATCCAGGCCGAATCCTATGTTCTCGGCGACCGTCAGCCACGGCAAAAGGGCCGGTGACTGGAAAACGACGCTGGCCTTGGCAGCCCGATCCGGCCCGCTCTTGCCGTCGACGGTCACTGTCCCGGTCGTCGCCTCGGTCAAGCCGGCGAGCAGGCGCAGCAAGGTGGTTTTGCCGCAGCCGGAGGCGCCGATCAGGCAGACGATTTCACGGCGAGCGATATCGAGGTCGACGTCGGCAAAGATCGCTTGCCGGCCGAAAGAAAACGCTAGCCCGCGAGCGAACAGCAGTGGCGCAGGTGCGGTTTCAACCGTCATGTCAGGCTTGCGGCTGCCAGCGGTAGGCAGCGAGTTCGGGGTTGAGCTCGGTCTTTGCCAATGAATTAGAGAAGTTGCATAGCGTGGCGAGTGACACGCCGAGAATGGCTTCGAGGACCTGCTGCTCGCCATATCCGGCTGCCAGGAAATGCTGCAATTCGTCTGCACCAACCGCCCCGCGGGTTCGGATGACGGCCTTGGTGAATACGGCCAAGGCATCCAATTTTGCGTCAGGCAAGGTTTGTTGTTGGCGCAGGGCCTCGACCAGTGCCTCGGGTAAATTTCCCTGCTTGTAAGCAATCGCTGTATGGCCGGCAACGCAAAAGGTACAGCCGTGATAGGTGGCTGCAGTGATTTGAACAACTTCTCGTTCTGCCAGCGAAAAACTGCTTCGGCTATTGATTTCGGAAACCGTCAGGTACGTTTCCAGGGCGACCGGTGCATTGGCCAAAACGCCCAAGAGGTTGGGAATGAAACCGTTCTTGGCCTTCGCCTTGGCGAGATAGGGACGACTGGCTTCGGGTGCAGATTCGAGGGTCTGAACGGTAAGGCGGGGCATGGCTTCTCCGGGTGTAATGAACTAAATGGGGTGGTCCGGCTTGATGCGCACAGTTTCCATGTGCAGTACGCCCACGCCAAAAGGTGGGCACGGCGATGGTAGGAATTCTCGCGCGCTATACCAACGAACAAATTTTCATAAGCTTATCCATGCGGCGGCTTGGTACCTCCGGATTTCGCGTTGGCGATATTTGAAAAGCTAAAGAAGAACTTCTTGTTTTGACGTTGCCGGCGGCCTCCCTAGAATCAAGCTCAAGTCACGACGATGAAGCCGGAAATACGTTCGATCGGGAGCATCGCGCGCAATAAACTGCATGCACGCGATTCACAGCGTTCTTCATAAACAGACAACCAGAAAACCCGGATATGGCATTTGCGACGGGCGGGCTTGTGACCGGGCCCGGTCCGCCATATGGATCGAACTAACGTCGTTGGAACGGCCGGTTGATTCAGCAAGCCGCCGCTCAAAACCACAGTATTTCTACCCACCAGTGACGGCTCGTGTAATGCATTGCTGTCATTGAGGCACAAAGCCCGAACGGCTGTTCAGGGTCGAAAGGGTGAGTAGGGATTTTTGGTAAGCGGACGACCGGTTTCCTCTCGACAATCGAATCGTCATTGCTCGCGAGCGGCGGCAATGGCCGATCACCGGCCGGAGTCGCGCGTACTTCCTCGGCTAACGCAGTCGCCTAAGGTGACCCCATCAAACAACGGATGACATGCAGATAGCCGACCTTGAGACGGAACATCAAGAGGCGACGGCATTAACTTCGTCGGTTTCGCCGGCTTCGAGCCGGTGAAGCACGCAGATAGGTCACCAATGCAGCAATCTGCCAAAATACCAGACGGTTCCGCTTGATAGTTTCAAGACGATTGAGATAGCCTACCCACGATGCAGCCCCTCGCCTTCGTAGACCTCGAAACCACCGGCGCCACCGCCAACTTCGACAGGATCACCGAAATCGGCATCGTTGCGGTGGATGACGACGGCGTGCGCGAATGGAGCACCCTGGTCAATCCGGAATCCGCGATCCCCAGCTTCATCCAGTCCATGACCGGCATTACCGACGCGATGGTGGCAGATGCGCCAACCTTCGCCGAGGTCGCCGACGAAGTCATCGAACGCCTACGCGGCCGACTGTTCATTGCCCACAACGCCCGCTTCGATTACGGCTTCCTCAAGACCGAGTTCGGCCGGATGGGCCAGGAATTCCGGCCCACGGTGCTGTGTACCGTCAAGCTCTCGCGCAAGCTCCATCCGGAACACCGGAAGCACAACCTCGATGCCCTGATCGAGCGGCACGGCCTTCAAGTCGACGGTCGCCACCGCGCCCTGGCCGATGCCCAGTTGATCCACCAGTTCTGGAACCAGTCTCAGCTGTCGCATCCCCCCGAGCATTTTGCGGCGGTGCTGAAGGAACTCACCGCCCGCCCCAGCCTGCCGTCGCACATCGATGCGGGGATGATCGATGCCTTGCCGGAAGGGCCTGGGGTCTATCTTTTCTACGGGGATAACGCCTTGCCGCTCTATGTCGGCAAAGCCAAGGACATTCGCAAGCGGGTGCTTTCACACTTTGCCGGCGACCACAGCTCGGCCAAGGAAATGAGCCTGTCCCAGCAGGTTCGCCGTATCGATGCCATCGAGACCGGCGGAGAAATCGGCGCCCTGCTCAAGGAAGCCGCCCTGATCAAGACAATGCAACCCACCCACAACCGGCAACTGCGCCGCAACAACGAACTGTGCGCCATCGCCTTGATCGATCATGGGGCGGGTCTGGTTGTGCCGACCATCGTCCATGCCCGCGACCTCGATTTCGGGCAGCAGACGAATCTCTATGGCCTATTCAAGACCGCCCGGGAAGCCACCACCGTCTTGGCCGAGCTGGCCGCTGCCTACGGTCTTTGTCACTCGCTCCTCGGCCTGGAGAAAGTCCCCCTTGGAAAACCCTGCTTTGCCCACCAGGTCAAGAAGTGTTTGGGCGCCTGCGTCGGCAAGGAGCCAATGATGGCCCATACCCTGCGTCTGTTGCAGGGACTCTGCAAACTGCGTCTAAAGACCTGGCCGTTCGCCGGACCGGCGTACCTCAAGGAAGGCAACGAACTGCTGGTCATCGATCACTGGTGCTATCTGGGCGCCGTGCGCGCCGAAGAGGAACTGTGGTCGCTCCTCGAGCAGCGCAGGCCGCAATTCGATCGCGATACCTATCGGATCCTTGTCAAGGTAGCGGACCAGATGAGGTCGCTTGAGGTTCGCGCCGCCGCCTAGGTCCGGCCGTCGCTAGAAAATAGTTCTGCCCCCGGTTGACAGGTGAACGGATGATCACTATTGTAGTGACCATCCGTTCACCGACGAGCCCGCCATGTCCGTCCCCAACAAAGACCCCGAACACCTCGATCGCCTGCGTGACTACTACGCCGAGAATCGCCGCATTCCTCCGTTCCAGCGCATTGCCGAGCTGCTGGGCTTTGCCTCGAAGGCCGCTTCCAGCAAACTGCTCGAACGCCTCGAATCGGCCGGCTTTGTCGAACGCACTGCCGATGACAACGCCTGGATGCCGACGCGCCGCTTCTTCGAACGGCCCTTGGCCGCCAATTTTATTCGGGCCGGCGCAGCCGATCCGATAGAAGCCAGCGGCGCCGAACCCTTTCTGGTCGATGACTACGTAGTCCGGACCCCATCGCGGACCATGATGGTGCCGGTCCGGGGCGACTCCATGGTCGATGCCGGCATTCACGACGGCGACATGGCCGTGGTCGAGCGCGGCACCGGTGCCAAGCCCGGCGATTTCGTCGTCGCCATCGTCGACAATGAACTGACCCTCAAAGAACTGATCCGCGAGCGGGGCCGGTTTGTGTTGAAACCGCACAACCCCGCCTATCCGGTCATTCGGCCCAAGGGCGAACTGGAAATCTTCGGCGTCATGGTGGGGCTGGTCAGGCGCTACGCCAGTTAGATCCTCCGCATGCAGTCCCTCACCACCTCGGGAGGCCAGCCCTTTCCGACGGGGAGCCTGTTCTCCCCGCTCCCCTGCATTCCCTTGCCCGGATTCCCGATCCTGGCGACACCAGTGCCGGCCGGGTTTCCCTCGCCGGCGGCCGATTTTGTGGAGGATCGCCTTAGCCTCGACGAACACCTGATTAAGCATCGCGAAGCCACCTTCTTCGTCCGGGTCACCGGACAGTCGATGACCGGCTTCGGCATCCACGACGGCGACCTGCTAGTCGTGGATCGTGCGGTCGACGCGGCCGACCGGAGTGTGGTGATCGCCGTGGTCGATGGCGAATTTACCGTCAAGCAGCTCTGCCGGATTCCCGATGGGGTGCTACTGCGGGCGAGTGGCAAGGGTCACGGCGACATTCTGGTCGGTCCCGATCAAGACCTGACGGTCTGGGGTGTGGTGCGCTGGGCCATCCACCGGGTATGACGGTGGCCCTGGTTGACGGCAACAATTTTTATGTCTCCTGCGAGCGGGTCTTCAATCCCAGGCTGGAAGGCAAACCAGTCGTCGTCCTCTCCAACAACGATGGCTGTGCCGTCGCGCGCAGTGCCGAGGTCAAGGCGCTCGGCGTCAGGATGGGCACGCCATGGTTTCAACTGCGCGATCTCGCCAAACAGCACGGCATCATTGCCCTGTCGAGCAACTACGCGCTCTATGCTGACATGAGCAACCGCATGATGGCGGTGCTTGCCGACTATTCGCCAGAGCAGGAGATCTATTCCATCGACGAATGTTTTTTGGGGCTCGACGGGTTTGCCGACTACGACCTGGTGGCCTACGGTCAGACCATCCGGCAGCGCGTCCGGCAATGGGTCGGCATTCCCGTGTGTGTCGGTATTGCCGAAACCAAGACGCTGGCCAAGCTCGCCAATCATTGCGCAAAGAAAAATCTCGCCGGCGACAATGGCGTCTGCAACCTATCCGGGATGACCGAGGCTGAATTGTCCCGCCTGTTCGCGACCATCGAGGTCGGTGAAATCTGGGGGGTCGGGCCACGGCTGTCCAAAAAACTGATTGCGCGGGGAATTGCCACCGTCGAGGCACTGCGCACGGCGGATGCCAAGACCCTGCGCCGGGAGTTCTCCGTCGTGCTGGAACGCACCATCGCCGAGCTCAATGGCGTCATGTGCGTGGACATGCAAGAGGCGGCGCCGAACAAGCAGCAGATCATTTCATCGCGCTCGTTTGGCAATTACGTCTACGACCTGGCACCGCTAGGTGAAGCCGTGGCGACCTACATCGCAACTGCCGCGACAAAACTGCGGCACCAGGGATCGCTGGCCGGGATGGTGCAGGTCTACGTCCGCACCAATCCGCACAAGGCCGATGTGCCCCAGTATCAGCCGAGTCTGACCATTCCGCTGCCGGAGGCGACCGACGATACCCTGCGCTTGACGCAGGCAGCGCTATGGGGCTTGAAGCGGATCTACCGGTCGGGGTTCGCCTATCAGAAGGCGGGAGTGGCGCTCTTGAACCTGAGCGATGCCGGTATGCCGCAACTCGCGCTGTTCTCAAAAGCGCGTGACAACACCCGGGTCATGCAGGCCATGGATCGGATCAATGCGGTCTGGGGACGCGGCACGCTGCGCTCGGCTGCGGAGGGAACGCGCCGGGAGTGGAAGATGAAACGGGAACGGATGTCGCCTGGCTATACGACGAGGTGGGATCAGCTGCCGATTGCCCGTTGATGAACTGCAGCCTAGCGCTGCAGTGTTGATCGGACTTCGAAACTAGCCGAAGGGTGCAGAGTCTTGAGCATTTCTGTCCAGGGACATTTCGACGCAAGAACTCACGCAGAAATGTATTCCAGAAGCCACGAAACCGAAATATAGTTGAGTCGATCAATTAAGAAACGCAGCAAGGAACCTTTCTTCCCCAGTTCTGGCGCTTTGACAGACAGACTCAGGAAAGACCAGACAGGCTCTTAAAGTTCCATTCACAGCCGGGTATCTAGGCGGGGGTCAGAAGTAACAACGGGCCGTAAGGCACGTGTTTACTACAAAATTGGCGGAGTGGACGGCCCAAATCGCGATTCGACTGGCGGTGACGCATGAGAGCCTAAGTGCAATCCGCGTGACGAAATCTCGAGAGCGACGGAATCGAAATCGCCATCATCAGGCACCAAGTACAAATTGCAGTCGAGGTTCATTGTGGTGGACTTCATTGTCGACCGCTTTGAATAACGTCAGCCAACTTGTACCCAATCTTGTACCCAATAGTCAAAAAAGGAAAAGGCCGTTAGTGGTTGCTCTCACTAACGGCCTTGGTATTACTGGTCGGGGCGGCGGGATTCGAACTCGCGACCCCTTGCACCCCATGCAAGTGCGCTACCAGGCTGCGCTACGCCCCGACGACTGCGAATTATAACAGTAGAACAGGTTTGGTCGCCGTGCTTCAGAGGCGTAGGAATTCAATGATCGCGGCGAGTTCGGCGCGCAGCGGTGTGGCCGGCGGAATCTTGCCGATTGGTGGCGGTTCGAGATTTTCTGCGAGTGGTTCAACTTTTCCGGAGGGATCTTCAAGCCGATGGCGGGCGCCGCTGATGGTGAAGCCTTCCCGGTAGAGAAGCTCGCGGATGCGCCGCACCAGCAGGACTTCATGGTGCTGGTAGTAGCGGCGGTTGCCGCGCCGCTTGACCGGCTTGAGCTGGGTGAATTCCTGCTCCCAGTAGCGGAGCACGTGCGGTTTGACGCCGCACAGGTCGCTGACTTCGCCGATCGTGAAGTAACGCTTTGCCGGGATCGGCGGCAGTTCGTCCTTATGGCTTGGCGGCGCTACCATTCTTGAGGTGCTCAACGGCAGTCTTCAGCTTTTGACTGGCGTGAAAGGTGACGACACGGCGTGCCGTGATGGGGATTTCCTCGCCGGTCTTGGGGTTGCGGCCCGGACGCTGCGGTTTGTCGCGCAGCATGAAGTTGCCGAATCCGGAAACCTTGACGCTGTCGCCAGCTTCCAGAGAATTCCGGACTTCTTCAAAAAATGCCTCCACCATATCTTTCGCTTCGCGCTTGTTCAGCCCGACTTTTTCAAAGAGCAGGTCGGCAAGCTCGGCTTTTGTCAATGTCATGCTGGCTCCCTATCGATTCTTATGCCCTTGATTCTTATGCCCGCAGGGCTGCCCCAAAAACACGGGAAGCGGCATCGACCAACCGGTCAACTGCCGCTTCGACTTCCGCGTCTTCGAGAGTTTTTTCAGTATCTTGCATAACTATCCGGTATGCAAGGCTTTTTTGGTTTTGCTCGAGGCCTTTGCCTTGGTACAGGTCGAACAGCCGAATATCCCGGACGATGGCCGGCGCCACTTCGCGCAGTGCATTGGTCAGGGCTTGAGCGGGCAGATCCTGGGCTAAAACCAGGGCGATATCGCGGAACACCGCCGGGAAACGAGCGACCGGGGCATAGCGCGGGACCGAGCGCTCGAGCAGGGCGGCGAGATCGATTTCGAATACCACCGGTGCTGCGCCCAGCTCATATTTTTGCGCCCAGCGCGGATGCAGTTCGCCGATGATGCCAATTGCAGTACCGTCGCAGGAAATCGATGCGGCGCGGCCGGGATGCAGGGCCGGATGTTCGGCTTTGGCAAAGTCGATACGCCGCGGTGCGAACAATGCCTCGACATCGGCCTTGATATCGAAGAAATCGACATTGCGTGTTGGCGTGCCCCATTGCTCCGGCAATACCGGGCCGGCGCAGAGGCCGGCGAGTCGTAACGGTTGTTCGAAACCTTTGACTGGCGCGATGCTGTCGGTGTTGAGGAAGCAGCGGCCGATTTCGAAAACGCGGACGCGGCCGGCGCGTCGCTTGAGGTTGAATGCCAGCGTGTTGACCAACCCGCCGATCAGGCTGCTGCGCATCACACCCATCTGAC
>CAISUK010000349.1 GCA_903888645.1 uncultured Pseudomonadota bacterium
CCGTGGGTGACCCAATGCTGGCCGGCGATGTCCTGCGCGCTCTGGCCGCGCGCGGCGAGGATGCTCAGCCACAGCAGCACGGCCCAGATGCCGTCTTTCTCGCGCACGTGGTCGCTGCCGGTGCCGGCACTTTCCTCGCCGCACAGGGTCACCATGCCGGCGTCAAGCAGGTTGCCGAAGAACTTCCAGCCGGTCGGCGTTTCGTGGCATTGAATGCCGAGTTCCTCTGCAACTCGATCGGCAGCAGCGCTGGTCGGCATCGAGCGCGCCAGGCCCTTCAAGCCATCGGCATAGGCGGGGATCAGGTGGGCGTTGGCAGCCAGCACCGCCAGGCTGTCGCTGGGCGTGACCACGAAATGCCGCCCGACGATCATGTTGCGGTCGCCGTCGCCATCGCTGGCGGCGCCGAAATCCGGTGCGTCGTCGGCAAACATGGCGGCGATCAGTTCTGCCGCATAAGTCGGGTTCGGATCCGGGTGACCGCCACCGAAATCGGGCAGCGGAATGCCGTTCATCACCGACGCCGGCGGTGCGCCAAGGCGGTCTACCAGCAGCGCCCGCGCATAAGGTCCGGTGACCGCATGCATCGCGTCAAAGCGCATGCGGAATTGCGGTGAGGCGAGCAGCCCGGCAATTGCATCGAAGTCGAAAATCGTGCCGAGCAATTCAGCATAGTCGGCGACCGGATCGATCACCTCGACGCGCATGCCTGCCACCTCGGTTGCGCCGAGCCTGCTCAAGTCGATGTCCGGCGCGGCGACGCTGAGCGTGCGCGTAATCGTCTGCGTATTGCGGTAGATGGCCTCGGTGATCTTCTCCGGCGCCGGGCCGCCATTGCCCGTGTTGTACTTGATGCCGAAGTCGCCATCGGCACCACCGGGATTGTGGCTGGCCGACAGGATGATGCCGCCGAAAGCGGCGCGTTTGCGGATCACGCAGCTCGCAGCCGGTGTCGATAGAATGCCGTTTTGCCCGACCAGAACCTGGCCAAAACCGTTGGCGGCGGCCATGCGCAGGATGGCCTGGATGGCCAGGTCATTGAAGAACCGTCCATCGCCGCCCAGCACCAGCGTCTGACCGGCAAATCCTTCGAGCGAATCGAAGATGGACTGGACGAAGTTCTCCAGGTAGTGCGCCTGCTGAAACACCGCAACCTTCTTGCGCAGTCCGGAAGTTCCCGGGCGCTGCCCGGCGATGGGTTGGGTCGATACAGTGATGGTGGTCATGTCTTCTGGCTATCTTTTCTGGCTATTGTCGGTTAAGAGTATTTTCGCGGTGCCTCAGCCCTGCAGTTTTGCCAGCATCGCCTGGGTGATCAGGGTGATGCCGTTTTCCGTTCGGTAAAAGCGCTCGGCATCGGCAACGGGATCTTCGCCGACCACCATGCCATTCGGAATGACGCAACCGTGGTCGACGACCGTGCGGGTCAGTCTGACATTGCGTTCGACCAGCACTTCCGGAAGCAGCACCGACCAGTTAACAGTCGAATAGGACCGCACCCGCACGCTGGAATAGAGCACCGAGCGAAACACCGTGCCGGAAATGAGGCTGCCGCCCGATACCAGCGATTCAATGGCCATGCCGCGCCGGTCCGGCAGGTTGTGCACGAACTTGGCCGGCGCCAGTTGCGCCTGGTAAGTCGAGATCGGCCAATGCGTGTCATACAGATTGAGTAACGGATCGGTGGCTGTCAGGTCGATATTGGCGTCCCAATAAGAATCGATGGTGCCGACATCGCGCCAATAAGGTGCCTCGTCGGGCTTGCTGGTGACGCAGCTCAGTTCGAACGGGTGTGCCGAAGCGCAGCCGTTACGCACCGCGCGGGGGATGATGTCCTTGCCGAAATCGTGGCTGGAAGCGGGGTCGGCCATGTCCCGGGCCAGTTCGGCATAAAGGTATTTGGCATTGAACACATAGATGCCCATGCTGGCCAGCGAGACGTCTGGTTTGCCGGGCATCGCCGGCGGATCGGCGGGCTTCTCGACAAAGTCGGTAATGCGCCAATCCTCGTCAACCGCCATCACGCCAAAGGCTTTGGCCTCCTCACGGCTGACTTCGATGCAGGCCACCGTGCATTCGCGGCCCTTGGCCACATGATCGGCCAGCATCAGCGCGTAATTCATCTTGTAGATGTGGTCGCCACCGAGTACCACCACGTAGTCGGCCGCATAGCCGTCGAGGATATCCTGGTTCTGCGAAACAGCGTCGGCAGTGCCGCGATACCATTGCTCGTCGTCCAGCCGCTGTTGCGCCGGCAGCAGGTCAATGAATTCATTCATCTCGCTATTGAGGAACGCCCAGCCGCGTTGCAGATGGCGCAACAGACTGTGCGACTTGTACTGCGTGATCACGCCGATGCGGCGGATTCCCGAGTTCAGGCAGTTCGACAGGGCGAAGTCGATGATGCGGAACTTGCCGCCGAAATACACCGCCGGCTTGGCCCGCCGGTCGGTCAGGTTGCGCAACCGACTGCCGCGACCACCGGCCAGAACAAGGGCGACGGCGCGCTTGGGCAGGTCGATCTGGTAAGCAAGTTCATTGGATTTCATACTGCCCCCCCCATGCGCAATCGGCATGACAAAGCATTTAATTTTCGGACCAGCTTGCACCGCTTGCAAACGAGCGGAGGCTGGCTCAACTTTTCTGCGATGAGCCCCTGTCTTAGCGCTCAAGCTTGGCATGATACCGGCGATGTCGTAGCGGTTCTACCCCCAATCCTGTTTAGGAACCGATGGAGAAATAGGCAGGCACGATGATCCTGGGACAAGCCTTCGGCGGATAGCAGATCTGGAAGCCACCGAGAGTCACATTCGTCGGCGACTGGAGCGCCGTCATATTGGACTGCAAGAGGAATCGAGCCGGCATAAGGAGACCGCCGCACGACTTACTGCCGAAGCGTTGGCAAGTGCAAGACTGGCGCAGCAGGTTGGCGATCTTCAGGAACTACTCAAGGCGGCGGCTGCACACCGCGATTCCCTGGATGAAAAATACCAGCACGCCGGCGAAGCGTTGGAATCGTTGCGGCAATCGGTGAAGGAGCAAAGGGATCAAGAGTTGCGCCAGCACGAACAGCAGGTGGATTTTCTTCAAGGCGAGATGCGCATGCTCAATCAGAAGGCATCTGCCGCGCAAAGGGCGGAGCAGGAAACACTCTTTGAGAAGTGAAGCAGGCAGCTTCGACACGAGCCATTACCAATCCTTAACGTGACTTCTGAAAATAGGTATTTTCAGAAGTCACGATTGGTATCGAACCGCCAATGTGCAAAAATCATGATTCGGCGCAAAAAAATGCCAAACCGGATATAGACGTAGCGCAACTTTCTCTGTCAGAATTCTACTTGTGTAACTAACAGAGAGATCAGGATGAAAATCAACCGGCGATTTTTTTGTACCTTGTGCCTGATTTTTCCAGCCTGCCTTCTTTCGTCGTGCGCCTCGATGAAGTCTCCGACACTCGCTCAGGTTTCCATTGATGTCGATGCCAACGCCAATCCCGATTCCAAAGGCCGCGCTTCACCAGTCACAGTGCGCTATTTTGAACTGCGCTCTCTGGCTGCATTCGACAGTGCCGATTTCTTCTCGCTTTTTGAACGGGATAAAGAAACCCTTGGTGCCGAATTGGTTGCCCGCGAGGAATTTCAGATGCGGCCGAAGGAACAACGTAAAGTCGACCGGACTTTGCAGCCGGATACCCACTATGTCGGCGTCGTGGTGGCGTATCGGGATCTGGAGCATGCGACTTGGCGCGCCGCAGTCCCGGTAGCTCCGGAAAAACTTAATCTCGTGACAATCAAGCTCGACGCACGTAAAGTCACAATGGTCGTGCGGTGATCGCTTTTCCGAGTAGGCAGCGTTGCCTATCTGCATTCACCTGATCGCCGAAACCGAGAGACAACCCTATGTCGTGGTTTAAGAAAACCGTCTGGTCGGAGGGTATGTTTCTCCAGCCGCAGCACTTCCAGCAACAGGATCGATATGTCGAACATCGGATGGAAGCCCGGATCGCGCCAGTGGCCGCGTATCACTGGGGACATTCGCGGCTGTCTTTCGACGATGACGCGCTCAAACTCGGCAAACTGGTGCTCATGGAGGGTAGCGGGATATTTCCCGACGGTACGCCATTCGCATTTCCGGCGGTCGACGAACCGCCCCTGCCGCTTGAAGTGCCTGCCGACAGCAAGAGCGAACTGGCAGTGCTGGCCGTGCCGTTGCGGCGATCCGGCGCAGACGAGGCCGATCTCTCCGGCAGCGACGAAATCGGGCTGACACGCTACAAGGTGGCAGGATTCGACGTCGCCGACAGCAATACAGGTAGTGATCGCAGCGCCCTGGTCCAGGTCGGCGAATTACGCCTGCGTTTGATGCTGCAGCGGGAAGTGACCGATGCGTTCGCCGTCCTCGGCGTTGCCAGGATCGTTGAGCGACGTGCCGACAAACAGGTGGTATTGGACAAGGCCTATATTGCGCCGAGCCTGTCGGTACGCGACAGCGCCCTGCTCACCGGGTACACCCGCGAAATCCAGGGTCTGCTGCACCAGCGCGGCGAAGCCTTGGCCGGGCGATTGGCGCAGCCGGGACGCGGCGGCGTCGCCGAAATCGCCGATTTTCTCCTTCTTGAAGCTGTGAACCGATGCGAACCGTTGTTCGCACATCTGCTCAGTGTGTCCCATTTGCATCCGGAGCGACTATATGCCGCTGCCTTGATGCTGGCTGGCGAGATGTGCACTTTCTCGCGCGAATCGCGGCGACCGCCGGCGTATCCAGAGTACCACCATGACGATCTGGTGAGCTGCTTCCTGCCCCTGATGAGCGATTTGCGCCGCTCGCTTTCCATGGTTCTCGAGCAAAATGCCATTCCGATCGAATTGCAGGATCGCAAGTATGGCGTCCGCGTCGCCATCATCGCCGATCAGGAACTACTGAAAACTGCTGGATTCGTGCTCGCGGTCAACGCCCAGATGCCGCCCGAAGCACTGCGCGTGCGATTTCCGACGCAAGTCAAGATTGGCCCGGTAGAGCGCATCCGCGACCTCGTCAACCTGCAACTGCCGGGCATCGGCATGCATCCTTTACCGGTAGCTCCGCGCCAGATTCCCTATCACGCCGGGTTCAACTATTTTGAACTGGAGCGAAACGGCGACTTGTGGAAACAACTGGAACGCTCGGGCGGCTTGGCAATGCACGTTGCCGGCGATTTTCCCGAGCTTGAAATGGAATTCTGGGCCATTCGAGGTTGACCACGGCCAGTGCTTGAGGAAGGGAATATGCAATGAGCAAAGACGATCCGTTTGCCGCTTTCGACGGGCCATCCAACCGCACGCTGGTGATGCCATCCCCGGGCGGGCGAGCGCCGACCCAGCCTGCCCCTGCCCCATCGAGCCCCCCGGCAGCAGCGGCAGCGGCCGACGTTCCGGAAATGCTTTCCGAACTTGGTCTCAATAAACTGATCGCCGCTGCCAACCCACTGCTCAATCTGGTGCCGCAATTGCGCGGCAGCATGCAACATCCCAACCCCGCTGGACTCAAGGAAACCCTGGCAAACCATATTCGCCAGTTCGAGACAAGGGCAAAGGCGGCCGGCGTCGCCAACGAAAAAGTCATCGCTGCCCGCTATGCGCTATGTACCTTGCTCGACGAAACCGCTGCCAGTACCCCTTGGGGCGGTTCCGGCGCCTGGTCCGGGCAGAGTCTGCTGGTAATGTTTCACAACGAGACTTGGGGCGGCGAAAAATTTTTCCAGTTGCTCGCCAAGCTGGCCGAGAATCCGGGCGCCAACCTGGACATTCTGGAACTGATGTATGTTTGCATGGCACTTGGTTTCGAAGGCCGCTTTCGCGTCATCGACAACGGCCGCAGCCAACTCGAGGCGGTTCGAGAGCGCCTGGCACAAATGCTGCGCAAGCAGCGCGGCGAAGTCGAGCGGGATCTGTCGCCCCATTGGCAGGGGGTCAGCGCCGAACGCAAGAGTTTCGCCAGCGCCATGCCGCTGTGGGTCGCGGGCGCTGTCGCACTGTTGTTGCTGTTTTCCGCTTACGGTGGTTTCACCTATGCCCTCAACCGCGATTCCGATCCTGTTTTTGCGGCAATTCAGGCACTTCGCGCGCCGCTCCAGGCAGCTCGTCAGGCGCCGCCGCCTGCTCCGGCTGCTAGGCCGCGACTGGCCGGCTTCCTCGAAGCGGAAATTCAAGCCGGTCTGGTCGCAGTGCGCGACGAAGAACGACAAAGCGTCATTACCATTCGCGGCGACGGGCTGTTCGAACCAGGATCGGCCACCGTTACCACCAAAGTACTGCCTTTGCTACAGCGCATCGGTGACGCATTGAACAGCGTTCCCGGGCAGGTATTGATCACCGGCCATACCGATTCGCAACCGATCCACTCGGCGCGCTTCCCGTCGAACTGGCACTTGTCGCAGGAACGGGCAAAGTCGGTTCAGCAGTTTCTTGCCGGTACAGTCAAGCCCGCCGAACGCCTGTCCGCCGACGGCCGTGCCGACGGCGAACCGGTTGCCGCCAATGACTCGCCAGCGAATCGCGCCCGTAACCGTCGCGTTGAAATCACGCTCTACACTGCCCGCGCCGGCACCTGAAGCCGCCGCCCACATCGATCAAGGTGTCCGCATGAAAAGGTTCTTCGCCATAATCTTCAGTCCGGTCGTACTGGCCGTTGTCGGCATACTCGCCTTGTCTGCCGTCATCTGGTTCTTCGGACCACTGCTTGGCTTCGGCGAATGGCATCCACTGGACGCGGAATGGGCACGCATCGGCCTGATCGCCATCGTTGTACTGCTCTACCTGGCAAAGAAGCTCTGGGGTGCCTACCAGGCCCGCGCCGCGAATGCGAAGATCATGGACGGGCTCTTGCGCGGCGCCCCCGAACGTCCGGCCGGCCCAGGAGTTTCCGCTTCGACCGAAGAAGTCGAAATGCTGCGCAAACGCTTCGAGGAATCTCTGGCGAAACTGAAGCAGGCGCGACTCGGTGGCGACGGCGGAAAAGGCGGCGGGCTGTTCGGACGTCAGTATCTCTATCAGTTGCCATGGTATATTTTTATCGGTGCGCCCGGTTCGGGCAAAACCACATCGCTGGTCAACTCCGGGCTTAAGTTTCCTTTGGCCGACTCTGCCGGCTCGGCAGCAGTGCGTGGTTTCGGTGGGACGCGCAATTGCGACTGGTGGTTTACCGATCAGGCCGTGCTGCTCGATACCGCCGGCCGCTACACGACGCAAGACAGCAATCACGAAGTTGACAGCGCCGCCTGGGTCGGTTTTCTGAAACTGCTCAAGAAATTCCGGCCGCGCCGGCCGATCAATGGAATCATCCTGACCATCAGCGTCGCCGATCTGCTGCAGCAAAACAAACAACAACGGGAAACACATGCCGCTGCGCTGCGTGCGCGGATCAACGAACTGCACGAACAGTTGGGCATTCGCTTTCCCATCTACGTACTCGTCACCAAGACCGACTTGCTGGCGGGGTTCACGGAGTTCTTCAGCGACTACGGCAAGGAAGAGCGTGCCCAGGTCTGGGGGATGTCCTTGCCCTATCGCGATCAAGCGACCCAGGGAGAGATTCTGAGCGAGTTCCAGACGGAATTCGATCTCCTCGAGGCTCGCGTCAATGGTCGCCTGATCGAACGCATGCAGCAGGAGCAAGACCCGCAGAAGCGCGCCCTGCTCTACGCGTTCCCGCAACAGTTCGGTTCGCTCAAAGATCTCCTCGGTGACTTTCTCGGCGAGATCTTTCTCGCCTCGCGGTTTCATCAGCAGCCGCTCCTGCGCGGTATTTATTTCACCAGCGGCACTCAGGAAGGGAGCCCGATAGATCGCATCATGGGCGCCCTGTCGCGCAGCTTCAGTCTGGAGCGCAAGGTGCTGCCTCCCCAGGCTTCAAGCGGTCGCAGCTACTTCCTGAATCGGCTGCTTAATGACGTAGTGTTCGCCGAACAAGGGCTCGCCGGCGCCAACTTTAAATTGGAACGGCGCCGCAAGCTGCTGCAATTGGCCGGGCTTGCCGTGCTCGTCGCGCTGGTTCTTGGCTTGGGCTTTACCTGGCTGCTGGGCTTCCGCGCAAACGACCAGTATGTCGCCGAAGTCGCGGCCCGGCTGGGCCCGGTCAAGACGCAGGTCGAGACCCTGCCCGCGACCGCATCGAGCGATGTCGTCGGCCTGCTCCCGGTCCTGCAATCGGTACGTGATTTGCCGGCCAACCAAGGTGGCTTGATCATGGGATTCGGCCTTTATCAGGGCGACAAGCTCACCGCCGCAACCAATATTGCGTACCGTCGCCTGCTCCAGGACACCTTGCTGCCGCGTCTCGTTTTTCGCGCCGAGGAGCAACTGCGTGGCAGCAGCCGGGAGAATCTCGAATTGATGTACGAAGGCCTCAAGACCTACCTGATGTACTACGACCCCGAGCACTTCGATGCCACCGACTTGAAGGCCTGGGTAAGCGCCGACTGGGAGCGCAGTCTGGCCCGCGAAATTCCGACCGAACAAAGGCAGCAAATGGCCGCGCATCTGGATGTTCTGTTTGCCCACGGCCCGGTCACGCCGCCCCTGCCGATTGATCAGCAACTGGTACAGGCAATGCGGGCGCAGCTCGCTGCACTGTCATTGCCGCAACGCGTATACAGCCGACTCAAGCGTCAAGGTGTTGGCGCGGATGTCTCCGAGTTCAGCATCGCCCAGTCTGCCGGCCCTTCGGCGGCCTTGGTATTCGAGCGCGCCAGCGGCGCCCCCCTGACCAAAGGCGTGCCCGGGCTGTTCACTTATAACGGCTACCACAAGGCCTTCATCAAGGAAGCGGAGAAGACGGCAAAACAGCTCGCCGATGAAGAATCCTGGGTACTCGGCGTCGCTGCGGCACCGCAGGCCAAGCTCGGCGATAAGAGCGCCCTGCAGCGTCTGACGCAGGACGTACGGCGGATTTATCTGGAGGACTACGCACGTACCTGGGATCAATTGATCGGTGATATTCGCCTGGTCCGATCGACCAGCATGCAGAAGAGCATCGAGACCGCGCGCGTACTCTCGGCCATTGATTCGCCACTGCCACCCTTGTTGCGCGCCATCGTCCGCGAAACAACCCTTGGCGAGAAACAGGAGGAGGCGAAATCGGTGGTGGATAAAGCAGCCGACAAAGTCACCGAAACGCGTGCCGGGCTGCTCAAGATGCTCGGCAGCGACGATCCGAACAAAGTTGCAGCGGCCGGCGAGGTAAAACTCGAAGCGATCGTCGATGACC
>CAISUK010000350.1 GCA_903888645.1 uncultured Pseudomonadota bacterium
CGGCGCATGGCCGAACATTGCTTTCCAAGTGACTCGCTCAAACACCGCCTCAATACCCGCAAGGTACTGCATCCGGCCAGCGCCAACGGCACCTTCAGAGCAACAGAAGTATGCGCCTGCCACGCCTTGACACGAGCCCAGGCGACTGGCGGCTATGAAGAGTACACCGGACCTACTACGGGCCCCTATTTTCGCCCCAGCTATGTCCGTTAATGGCCGCGTGCCGAAGTAGGCTCTTCCTCGGCCAATGGCGGCAATAACTGCATTGCCGACGGTGGGGTCTTCGACCTCGAACGGAAGCGATGGATCGGCTCCTGACGCCCAGCTTGTTTGGGAAAAATTGCAGTCATCGGCAGATGACCTGCGCTGCGTAACATTACTTGCACATCAATCTCGGAATCCGTGCGGCACTGTTTTCCAGCTCGGCCACATCGCGCTCGTTTCGTCGGTAAGGCGCGCTCACCGGGATACGCCGGCGGACTGCTAGAATCATACCTTAATCGCAATCCAGCCACAATTCATTGAAACTCCGCCATGACCGCCGCCGAAATCCGCCAGCAGTTCCTCGATTTTTTCGCCTCCAAGGGTCACCAGATCGTCGCTTCCAGTTCGCTGGTGCCGCACGAGGATCCGACGTTGTTATTCACCAACGCCGGGATGAACCAGTTCAAGGATGTCTTTCTTGGTTTCGACAAGCGGCCGTACACGCGCGCTACGACTTCGCAAAAGTGTGTTCGCGCCGGCGGCAAGCACAATGATCTGGAAAATGTCGGCTACACGGCGCGGCACCACACCTTTTTCGAGATGCTGGGTAATTTCAGCTTCGGCGATTATTTCAAGCATGACGCCATCACTTATGCCTGGGAACTGCTGACCAAGGTTTTCGGCCTGCCCACCGACAAGCTCTGGGTCACCGTCTATGCCGAGGACGACGAAGCTTTCGACATCTGGACCAAGGAAATCGGCGTGCCGGCCGAGCGCGTCATCCGCATTGGCGACAACAAGGGCGCCCGTTATGCCAGCGACAATTTCTGGATGATGGGCGATACCGGTCCGTGTGGCCCTTGCACCGAGATTTTCTACGACCACGGCGAGCACATCTGGGGCGGCCCGCCGGGGTCGGCAGATCAGGATGGCGATCGCTATATCGAGATCTGGAACAACGTCTTCATGCAGTTCAATCGCGACGAGGCGGGGGTCATGCATCCGCTGCCCAAGCCGAGCGTGGATACCGGCATGGGACTGGAACGGATCGCCGCGGTGCTGCAGGGCGTGCATGCCAATTACGAGATTGACTTATTTCAGAAATTGATCGCGGCGGCGGCGCGGGAAACGTCGGATGCTGACCTGGACAGTCCGTCTTTGAAAGTGCTGGCCGATCATATTCGCGCCTGTTCCTTCCTGATTGCCGACGGCGTCATTCCCGGCAACGAGGGGCGCGGTTACGTGCTACGCCGGATCATCCGCCGCGCCATTCGCCACGGCTGGAAGCTCGGAGCCCGCTGCGCGTTCTTCCACAAGATGGTGCCGGATCTCGTCGCCGAAATGGGCGCCGCCTACCCCGAATTGACCAGCAGCAAGTCGCGCATCGTGGCATTGCTGAAGCAGGAGGAAGACCGCTTCTTCGCCACCATCGAACACGGCATGGCCATCCTTGATGGGGAACTCGCCGAGATGGCCAAGGCCGGCAGCAAGGTATTCAACGGCGAGACCGCCTTCAAGTTGCACGATACCTATGGCTTCCCGCTGGATCTGACTGCCGACATCTGCCGCGAGCGCGATGTCTCTGTCGATGCGACCGCCTTCGACACGGCAATGGCACGGCAGCGCGATCAGGCCCGGGCCGCCGGCAAATTTCGTGTGGCCGCTAATCTTGACTACAGCGGACCAGCCACCACTTTCCACGGCTACGAGACGCTCGACGCCAAGGGCAACGTGCTGGCTTTGTACCGTGACGGCGTTGCCGTCAATGAACTGCTCGAAGGCGAGATCGGCGTCGTGGTGCTGGACGAAACGCCCTTCTATGCCGAATCCGGAGGCCAGGTCGGCGACCGCGGCGCGTTGCGCTCTACTCACGGCATTTTCGTCGTCGAAGATACGCAAATAATCCAGGCCAGCGTATTCGGTCATCATGGCGTCGTCAGTACCGGCAAGCTGACCCTCGGCAATGGCGTGACAGCGCGCGTCGATATCCAGGCCCGGGCGCGGACCATGCGCCACCACTCGGCCACGCACTTGATGCACAAGGCCTTGCGCGAAGTGCTTGGCGATCACGTGCAGCAGAAGGGCTCGCAGGTCGACCCCGGCAAGACCCGCTTCGACTTCGCCCATACGCAACCCGTGACGGCGGCGGAAATCGCCGCAGTGGAGCGCCTTGTCAATGACGAAGTCATCGTCAATGCCGCGACCCGGACACGCCTGCTGCCAATCGACGAGGCACAGAAAAGTGGCGCCATGATGCTGTTTGGCGAGAAGTACGGCGAAGTGGTGCGGGTGCTCGATATCGGTTCGTCATGCGAGCTGTGCGGCGGTACGCACGTCGCTCGCAGCGGCGACATCGGCCTGTTCAAGATCATCATGGAAAGCGGCGTCGCCGCTGGTATCCGGCGTATCGAGGCGGTCTGCGGTGATGTCGCAGTGGCGCTGGTGCAGGAGCAGCAGTCGTTGATCGACGCGCTGACCGCGACCCTCAAAGCGCAACCGCATGAACTGGTCAGCCGGCTTGCGCATGTCATCGACGGCTCGCGCCATCTGGAAAAGGAACTGGCGCGACTCAAGTCGAAACTTGCTTCAACACAGGGCGACGATCTTGCCGCGGCGGCGATAGATGTCAAAGGTGCCAAGGTTCTGGCGGCGATCCTCGATGGCGCTGATGCGAAGGTGCTGCGCGAAACATTGGACAAGCTGAAAGACAAGCTGAAGAGCGCCGCCATCGTTCTCGGCAGTGCCGCCGACGGCAAGGTGAACTTGATCGCCGGCGTGACCGCCGATCTCACCGCCAAGGTCAA
>CAISUK010000351.1 GCA_903888645.1 uncultured Pseudomonadota bacterium
ACAGTACAAAAGAAGCGCATCTACACTATATTGAAGCTCGCCAATGTCGATCCATCGTGCAACGTAGTTGCGGAGCAAGCATTTAATAACGCTAGATAAGCTCTGATTCAAGAACTTTGAACAGTGGTGAGCGACAATTATCTTGGCCGGTGGACGACAACTATCTTGGCCGGTTTTTTCCTAAACCGGCCGGGTGCGGAAGCGAGGTTTAAAGTGGTCTCTTGCAGCGTGAAGCTGAAGGAGGCGACGAGTGGCCGGCAAACGCATTGGAGATCACCAAGTGGGAATTTACAAGAAACACAGAACGAAGCACGGTCAGGAAATATCCGCCGCCAAGTCCGGCATCAGTGTTCGTACTGCTCGCCGAATTGATGGATCGGACGCTCTGCCGTCGCAACGAGAAGCACGTGCATGGCGCACCCGAACTGACCCTTTTGAAATGGTTTGGCAGAGTGAGATCGTGCCAATGTTGGAGGCGGCGCCAAGCCTTACGGCCACGACACTGCTGGAGGAAATACAACGGCGTCACCCAGGGCAGTACGATGCCGCGCTACTGCGTACGCTGCAACGTCGGGTACGTAGTTGGAACGCCAGTTATGGCGGCGAGCGCGAGGTATTCTTCGCCCAAGTACACCCACCCGGCCGCCTGGGGCTGTCTGATTTCACACACGCGGCGGTTTTGAAGGTCACGATTGCCGGGGCGACCCTGCTGCATCTGCTCTACCAGTTTGCACTGGCCTACTCGGGTTGGCGTTACGTCGAAGTAGTGCTTGGCGGTGAGAGTTTCACCGCGCTATCCTCCGGACTGCAGAATGCCGCATGGATGATGGGCGGCGTCCCGGAAGAGCATCGCACGGACAGCCTGTCAGCGGCCTACAAGAACAAGTCCGAGCATGACGCGCTGACCAGTCGTTACCAGGCCCTGTGTGTGCATTACGGGATGCGGCCGAGCCGCAACAACTTGGGTGTGAGCCATGAGAATGGATCGATAGAGGCGCGGCAGGGCACGCTCAAGCGCACCCTTGAACAGGCGCTGTTATTACGGGGCAGTCGTGACTTTGCTGATCTGGATGCCTACCGTCGCTTCGTGGCGGAGGTGTTTGGCCGCCTTAATGCGCGGGTGGCGCGCAAGTTCAATGAGGAGCGCAGCCTGTTGCAGGCATTGCCGGTGCGACGCAGCAGTGATTACGAAGAAGTCGATGCGCGCGTCACCAAGTTCAGCACGCTCACTGTAAAGAAGGTGCTCTATACCGCCCCATCACGGCTGGTCGGGCACCTCCTGAAGGTGCGGGTGTACAGCGAACGGCTGGAATGCTGGCTGGGTGATGTTTGCGTGCTGGACTTGATTCGTGGCCAGATCGACCCGGTGACCGGGCGTGGTCGGGTCATCAATTACCGTCACGTGCTGCCGGCGCTCAAGCGTAAGCCCGGGGCGCTGATGCGCTCCGTGTTCGGCGATGCGCTGTTTCCACGCAGTGAATACCGGCTGATGTGGGCGCATCTCAAGGAGCAATTGCCTGAAGCCAGCGCCTGTCGACTCATGGTGGGTTTGCTGGACTTGGCCGGCAACGGCGGTTGCGAGGCAGAACTGGCACAACGCTTATCTCTGCTGCTGGCATCCAAAGCGTTTCCGGATCTGGACCGGCTGCAACAGGAACTGGCGCCGCGCCCAGCACTCTGCCCGTCGGTGAGCGTGATCCTGCCCGAACTGGCCAGCTATGACCAACTGCTGGAGGCTGCGTGAACGCCATCGCGGCGCGTCTGCCGCTGATCCTCAACGAGTTGAGGTTGCCGACCGTCAAACGGTTGTGGGCTGGTTTGGCGGAACAGTCGAACAAAGAAGGCTGGCCGGCTGAGCGCTTTCTGGCCGCCGTCATGGAGCACGAACTGGCTGAACGGGAAACCCGCCGGCTGGAGCGGCACCGCATGGAGTCTCAGATACTGCCCGGCAAGCTGCTGTCGAACTTCGACTTCACGGCCGTGCCGAGCGTCTCGAAGGCTCATGTCGCCGCGCTTGTTGAAGGCGATGGTTGGATTGACCAAGGTGCCAACCTGCTGTTGTTCGGGCCGCCCGGTGTCGGCAAGAGCCATCTCGTGTGCGCCATTGGTAATGGTCTGATCGACCGTGGTTATCGGGTCTATTTCACACGGACCAGCGACCTGGTGCAACGCCTGCAACTGGCGCGACGTGAGATGCGATTGCCGGCTGAGATAACCAAGCTGGATCGATTTGATCTGCTCATATTGGACGATCTGAGTTACGTCAGGCGAGACCAGGCGGAAACCTCTGTGCTGTTTGAGCTGATCGCGGCACGCTATGAAAGAAAGAGTCTGGCGCTGACAGCGAACCAGCCATTCTCTGGTTGGGATCAAGTGTTTCCAGATGCTGCCATGACGCTCGCTGCCGTGGATCGGCTCGTGCATCACTCGACCATCATTGAGTTGAATGTTGAGAGCTATCGACGTCGCGCCGCCGCATCGGGTACCGTTCCAGCACCACAGCAACCCAAGGGCAAAAAGGATTAAATTGATCTCGCTTCACCGGCCAAGATAATTGACGCCGACCGGCCATGATAGTTGACGCCTGCCAAAGAATAATGATTTAAATGGTTTCTCAGGCTTGGCGATAACATTGATGCCTGTTCATTTAACGGGAATGGCGATGAAATCTGAACAACTAACAATCTACTTTCTAGCCAACCATTCAGAGCAAC
>CAISUK010000352.1 GCA_903888645.1 uncultured Pseudomonadota bacterium
CGCAGATCACCAGCCATCAAGCATCCCAGGTTAAGCACTCATTTGGTGGACTTCAGCGCCATGCCCACCCTTCCCAAGTTGGACGAATGCTTTATTGCGCTTGGAACCACTATCAAGGTCGCGGGCAGCCAAGCCGCGTTCCAAGCCATAGACTTGGATGCTGTTGTGGCCATAGCTCAGGCTGCGTAACTACTCAGCCCCCGAAGAATGCCAACTCGTGTTCGCTATGAAATAGCGAGCGATAATTGACCCTGATGCGAAACCTGCCCGATCTCACCGTACTGAGCCACGCGCAAAAGGATGAGTTGATCCGCATGCTTTGGCCCTTGAAGCAGCAAGTTCAAGAGCTCGTCGGACAAATGGCGGCGATGCAAGAGCGCATCAAGCATCTCGAAGGCCGATTGGCGCTCAATAGCAAAAACTCCAGCAAGCCGCCCTCAAGCGACGGCATGAACAAACCCGCACCGAAGTCCTTGCGTGTTGCCGGCCAAAACCCAAGCGGCGGCCAAAAGGGTCACCCGGGCAGCACCCTGTGCAAGGCCGCACAACCCGACAAGATCGTTATCCATGACGTACCAGAGCATTGCCCAGCGTGTCACGCCAAGTTCTCTTTTGCGTATGTCGCAGAAACCCGCCAAGTCTTTGACCTGCCGGTCGTGAAATCTGAAGTCACCGAACACCACGTCATGCAGGCCATCTGCACTTGTGGTCAGGTGCATACCGCAGAGTTTCCTGGCGAAGTCAGCGCAGCCGTGCAATATGGCCCACGCGCGCAAGCTGCCATGGTGCACCTCAACCTTAACCATGCCGTCTCTGTGCAACGTACCACCGCGCTGATGAACGACTTCTTTGAACTACCTGTCAGTCAGGCAACGGTTGTCAAGGCGGTGCAGGTGGGCGCAGACCGCTTGGCGCCCGTCGTGCAAGAGATCGGCCAGGCTGTTGTCGATTCAGCGGTGGCTCATGCCGATGAAACCGGGATCAGGGTAGCCAAGAAATTGCACTGGCTGCATGTCTTGGCCACCGACGCACTCACATGGATGGGGTGCCACCCCAAACGTGGCGCTGAGGCGTTTGTGTCCTTTGAACTGCTACAGCAATTCAAGGGCGTTTTGGTGCATGATGGCTGGCGGCCCTACAAGGCACTGGCATGCCAACACGCCCTGTGCAACCAGCACCACTTGCGCGAGCTGACCTACCTCTTGGAGGAACAAGACCAAGCATGGGCCGGCGACATGATCGAACTCCTCACGCACGCCAATCACTTGGACAATCTCAACCGCGCTGAGGGCAAGACGCCCAACTATGAAAGCCAGAAGTATCAACGCGAAGTGCACGATCTGCGGGCCCTCTACGATGCCATTTTGGCGCAGGCACAGGCAGAAAATCCGCTTGCACCGGCCACCGGCAAACGCGGGCGACCCAAGCAAAGCAAGGCCACCAATCTGATTGGTCGGCTGCGTGATTACAGCGACGATGTCTGGCGTTTCATGACACAGCCAGACGTGCCATTCACCAACAACCTGGCCGAACAGACGGTGCGTATGCCCAAGGTGAAGCAAAAAGTATCGGGTTGCTTTCGAAC
>CAISUK010000353.1 GCA_903888645.1 uncultured Pseudomonadota bacterium
CAGATGCAGACCGACCCGGTCGGCACCCCACACCGAAATTGCGGCATCGACCGCCTCCAGCATCAGACGGGCACGATTTTCGATCGGACCGCCGTAAGAATCTTCGCGCTTGTTGGTGCCGTCTTCGAGGAACTGGTCGAGCAGATAGCCGTTGGCGCCATGCAGTTCGACGCCGTCGAAGCCGGCCTTTTTGGCATTTTCAGCACCTTTTCGAAACGCAGCGACGATCACTGGAATCTCGCTCGTATCAAGGGCACGGGGCGTGACGTATTCGCGCTGCGGCCGCAGCAGCGCAACATGACCGAGCGGGGCAATGGCACTCGGCGCAACCGGTAAGTGACCATGCAAATGCTCAGGATGGGAAACGCGTCCGACATGCCACAACTGCATAAAAATTCTGCCGCCACTGGCATGAACGGCACGGGTGACGAGTTTCCATCCCGCCACCTGTTCGTCGGACCAGATACCGGGGGTATCGGGATAACCCACACCCAGTGGATCGACCGAAGTCGCCTCGCTCAGGATCAGGCCGGCACTGGCCCGCTGCGCGTAATACTCGGCATTCAACGTGTTGGGGACGCGGCCGGCACTGGCCCGGGTGCGGGTGAGCGGCGCCAGAATGACACGATTGGGGAGCCAAAGCTCACCAACCTGAAGGGGATCAAAAAGTGTGGTCATGGGGTTTGGCCTTGAAAGAAAATGTGACTGAAGCGTGAAACTCGCTTCAAGTTGAAGGAACTTGTTGGAGCGGCGTTGGAAATCCCAATTTTACGCAGTGCGGCAAGGGCAATCGGAAGCCTGTGACTATAACGGCCTCGCTCAAATTCACAAAGAATGAGTTTTCATGGATATCCGGATTCTGCGATTGATATGACAAAGCTATTTTGCATCGCATGGCGTAATCAACGGATCGGCTAACTGCATGGAAGGGCTCGATGTCAACCCCCGGCCATAACCGGACGCAGCAGCTGCAAAAAAGCGAAGGTGTTGAACGGCAGGAAAGTGGTCTGAAAACGGTCTCTCGGCTAATCGCTTCAGCCCGGCAGTAGATTGTGATCCATGGCGTAGCGGACCAACGCTGTCAGATTGTCGAGATTCATCTTGCGCAGCAGGCGCGTCTTGTGTGAGCTGATCGTTTTGGCGGAGAGCGATAGTTCTTCAGCGATCTGCGCGCCGCTCTTACCGCCGACGAGCATTTCGAAAACCTTGTATTCACGATTTGACAGTCGCGCATGCGGCGCCTTTTCGGCGCCTTTTCGGCTGAATTCCATCGCCAGGCGTTCGGCAATAATGGGACAAATGTAACTGCCGCCGGCCGCGAGGCGGCGAACGGCGGCAACCAGGTGCTCGCCAGCATAGTCCTTGGTTATGTATCCCTGGCAGCCTGCATTTAGGGCCCGCGCCGCGTATTGCTCTTCGCGGTGCATGGTCAGTGCCAGTATTTTCAAGGTCGGCGCGATTCTGCGGATATTGCTGATCATCTCGATGCCGTCGCGTCCCGGCATCGTCAGGTCCAGCACAACCAGATCCAGCGCATGATCACGGATAGCCGCAAACACTTCGGCACAGTCGGCGGCTTGAGCGACGACTTCAAAGTCGACCTCTTCACAGAGCAGCCAGACGACTCCCTGGCGGAACATCGGATGGTCGTCGGCTACGAGTAATCGGATCATTTCTGGACATCAATGGACGTTACGCCGGCGGTTGTCTGTGCCGGCGGAACTACGGGCAAAATCATCTTGATCGTGGTTCCCTGGTTCGGGCGGCTCTCTATGTCCAACTGCCCACCAAGGGCTTTCGCGCGCTGGCGCAACCCGAGCAACCCGCAGCGGCCGCGCTCTTCGGAATCGGCGGCCAGACCAAGGCCGTCATCAACGATGCAAAGACCGAGCGCACGTCCTGTGTGCCGGACGGTGATAAGGACTTTCTTCGCCGCAGCATGGCGAGTGATGTTGGTCAGACACTCCTGAACGCTGCGAAATACTGTTGTAGCAACGGCTTCAGCGCATTCGTCGACGGTTGGGTCGACTGTCGCTTCGCATGAAATGCCGGTTCGCTCGCTAAATTCGTCGGCCAGCCATTCGATTGCCTCGGCTAGGGGGCGCTCTTCGAGAATCAGTGGCCGCTTGGCGGCGACGATGCGGTGCGATTCGTCAAGGGTGTCGGCGATCAGAGTCTTCATGTGGCCCAGGCGGACTGCGCATTTCGCCGTGTCAGTTCCGATGCTGCGCTCCAGTGCCAGAATATCCAGCTTCAGCGCCGACAGGCTCTGCCCCAGCCCGTCATGCAACTCGCGGGCAATCAACCGGCGTTCGTCTTCCCGAACGACTTGCAACTGATCGACCAGACCGCGCACCAGCATTCGAGCAGCGCCAGCCTGGTCCTGATCGGCGCAAGCTGTTGTCCGGCCGTCTGGGCGTGTCAACAGATATGCCATGTCCGCGGCCAGTTGTTTCAGCAAAGCCATGCACTCATGGTTAAGGAAGTAGGGTTCCCTGGAAAGGACTAGCAGGCGGCCGAGGGACTTGTCGCCACTTGCTACCGGCAGCGATGCCATTGCTGCGTGTCCCGCTGCCAAGACTTCCTGCAGCCATGGGTGATCGGCTGTTTCCCTGCGCAGATCGTTGAATACCACGACATCAAGGCCATGCCCGCCAGCCTCGACAATCTCCGCGATGTGGCGGGAGACTTCCGCCGAAAAACAGCCCGGCCCCACTTGTCCGCAATAACACATGGCCTTGTTCGCGCAGCCGGTGTTCCCTGCCTGCAACGAAACAGACATGGCCGAGAATAGTCTGGATTCGGCTGCCAAACGTGCAATGGATTCGAATAACTCGGCGTGACTGCCGGCGCGGATCATCGCCGCGTTGATGCGGCCAAACACGCGGTGAAGGCGAACCAGGCTGGCCATCTGGGGTTCGTGGTGCCGCTGGCTGTCCGCCTCATATACGCGCCGCCCCTTGCTGGTCGTGCCAACAAGCGTCAAAGCCGGGGCTTGGCGCTCGCTAAGGTGAATCAGCTGCTGCTCGGATACTCCCAAGGGCTACTCCTGAAGACAATTTGGTTGGCTTGCGGCGCAAGTCAACAGCTTGGCGAGGTCGGGCCCGATCAAATCGACTTCGACATTCGCACGATGAACTAAGAGTATTCGACTATCGGATTTTTTATCGGAATTAGTCGAGTTTTACCCCAGTCTTGAATGATGATTAAGCGAAATTCGCGGCGAATTGTGCCAAATGTCACGCAATTCAAGCATGCACGGCAATGTCCCTATCCATGACATTGGCAATTAGACGTCATCTACCGCGGAGGATTTCGTCTTGCGGATTTTTCCTACAAGAAATTCCGCCGAATCCCGTGCCCAATTCAGCCATTGGCGACTTACGGAGACGCTGATCAATGGTCATGATGTGCCACGTTCGGAACAGAGGAGGTCACCATGGCACCAGACAATCGGCAACAGGGGAATCGGCGCGGTCTTTTCGGACTATTTTTTGCGCTTACAGTCGCGGCATCCCTTCCCGCGATGGCGCAATCGTTCCGCGTGCAGTGTCCTGCTGGAACGGCGCTGCACCCTGCCATACCGGCCAATGATGGCAGCGTGGCGGTTGCGGACCGGGCGAAATACGCTACTGTCACTGCGCCGCTGCCCAGGACGGATGGCCTGCTCAACCCAACGCCGGCTATGGCCAACCCCGGGATCAAGTGCCAGCAGTTGTCCGGCGGTGACGGCTTCGCCTCGATGGGCGACGGAACCCAGACTTACCTGTTCTCCTTCGGTCCGTTGTCTGGTCTCGGAAATATCGTCAAGGGCCTGCCCGGAACGACGACAGCATCGGAGTTCCTCAAGAGCAACCTCGATAGCGCGAACGGGCCGCTCAGCACAGACGGAGTTTTGGCCGCAGTAAAGATCGGCGCTCCCGATAGTTTGAGTTATTCGTTCAACGGTGCCATCGGCTTGGTGCCGGACGTCCAGGCGGCTACCGTGCAAGACCCGACCACCGGCCTCAATACGGCTCCCCTCGGTACCGAACTCACGGGCCACGTCGATCCGCGCCTGATCATGGATGTCGGCGTCATGAACGGCAACATTCCGGCGCCGATGATCGCCATCGACGAAGGTGATGAGCTCTTCCTGACGCTGACCAACGTTGGCATGATCATGCGTCCCGACCTGTTCGAGCAACACACCGTGCACTTCCACGGCTATCCGAACGCCTCGGCCTTCTACGACGGCGTGCCCGACGCCTCGGTGGCCATCAGCATCGGCGGCAGCTTTACCTACTATTACCTGGCGCCCGAAGCCGGGACCTACATGTGGCACTGCCACATTTCACCGCCCGAGCATTTGCAAATGGGCATGGTCGGGCAGTTGTACGTACGGCCCAGGCAGAACTCTGTCGCCTCCGGCAGCACGCTTTACGCGGCACTTAGCACCGCCAACCTGCCTGCGAATCTTGTGACCAAGTGCGGCGCCAACGACATTTTCTGTTCGACGCAAACGCCGCCGGCAAACACTGCAGCAGCCGACGGTCATCTGTACGCCTACAACGACGGCGACGGCACGACGGCCTATGACGTCGAGTACCCGATCCAGTTGATGGGCTTTGATCCGAATTTCCACTTCGTCGGAATGACCTTCAACCCCGAATCCTTTGCCGACAACAAGGACAAGTTCTTCCTGGTCAATGGCCGCAGCTACCCGGATACCATCAATCCGGCTCCGCTGAGCACGCAGGCGACCGACGGAACGGCGCACTTCTCCCAGCCCCTGCCGACGATCGTCAATATTCCCTGCCTCAGTCCGGCGAACGGTGTCTGCAGCGACGGCAAAGCACTGCTGCGGATCTCCGACCTCAACGTTACCGAGTACCACACCTTTGCCTCGCTGGGAATTCCGATGCATGTGGTCGGTTACAACGCCCGCCTGCTGCGCGACGTCGACGGCAACAACACCGACTACAAAACGAACTCCGTCCACCTCGCCGGCGGCGAGTCGGCTGACGTAATCCTCGAAGCGGCCGGCGCCAGGCCCGGTCAGAAGTTCTATCTCTACGCGGCCGAACTCGATCACCTGTCGAACGACGCGGAGAACTTCGGCGGCATGATGACCGAGGTAAATATCTGTAGCGCCGGCGTCAACCCGACGACCAAGCTGTGCTTGTAAGGAGAACAGGGATGAAAACCAATCAATCGCTCAAGTCGATCCTGCGGGCCGTGAATGTCGCAACGGTCTTCGTCGCGGCGACCTTCCTGTCACCGTCGACGCAGGCCGCTGCCCCGGGGATCACCGGGCCGAGCTTCGATCTGGTGGCGGTGGCGGGCAATATCAGCCAACCCGACGGCGCCACGATCTACTCCTGGGGCTATGGCTGCAACAGCGCGCCAGGCGGCTTCGCGCCTGCCGCCATCACCACTGCCACCTGCCCGTCAGGACAAATGCAGTTGCCCGGCCCCACTTTGATCGTCCACAAAGGCGACCAAGTCACGGTCACGCTACACAACAACCTCCCCGGTGCCGCTGGCAACACTTCAGTCCTGTTTCCCGGATTCAAGGTGACGGCGACTGGCGGCTCGCCTGGCCTGCTGACCCAAGAAGCCTCCAATATCAATGCGGTGACCTACACCTTCGTTGCCGATAGCGAAGGCACTCACTCCTACTACAGCGGTACCCAGGGAGACCTGCAGGTGGAAATGGGGCTGTTCGGGGCGCTGATCGTGCTGCCGAACTCGACGATCAACTCGCCGGCCTGTGCTAATACCCCGGTGAGCGCCGCGCAGCCGATCAATCGCGGTTCGGGGGTTCCTGGCGACTTCCGGCTGCCGGCGACCAACGGCGTCCACGCCGCCTACGACCAGGCGTCGTCCTGTTATGACCGCGAATACCTGATCCAGACCTCCGAGATCGATCCGCGTATCCATGAACAGGCCGCCGCGCAGGCCGGCATCGCTTGTACCTTACAGACCGGCTGCATGACGGTCGAGACCGAGCCCTACCATGCGGCCTACTTCCTGATCAACGGCCGCTCGTTCCCGGATGACCTGGACCCCAATTACGCGCCGCAGTATCCGAACCAACCCTACAACGCCAACCCGCACCTGCATCCGGGCGAAGTCACGCTGGTACGGATTGTCGGCCAGGGCCGCATGCAGCATCCCTTCCACGAACATGCCAACCACCTGCGCATCCTGGCGCGGGACGGTCAGATGCTGCTGAACAGCGCTTCCCACCTGTCAGGACCGCTGCTATTCACGACGACCACCAGCCCTGGCCAGACCATCGACGGCTTGTTCGAGTGGACCGGCAAGAACCTCAACTGGGACGTCTACGGTCATGGCAATGGCATCGCCATGTCGGGTGGTGATGTCGATATTACCGATCCTGCGAAGCAATGCGACACCAACGGCTATTTCACGTCGAATCCGGCAGCGAACAACTTCTTCGAATGGTGCGGAGATCACAAGAGGCCGCTCGAATTCAAACCCTTCGGCAGCGTTGGCAGCGGCGGTCCGGTGACATTGCCGGATCCAAACATCCTGGTGAACGGCGCCTGGTACGGCGGCAGTCCCTATCTGGGGCCGGATGCGACGGGACGCTCCGTCGGCCCGACACCGATACCGCCCTTTGGCACGGTCGCGAACAGTCCGAGTAGCGAGGCGGGTTTCGCTTTCATGTGGCATTCCCACAACGAACGCGAAATCACCACAAACAACATCTTCCCGGGCGGGTTGATGACGATGATGCTGGTCGACCCTTGGGTCTTCCTGATCAACGAAGCGAATTAAGGCAAGGAGTTCACAAATGACTTCCAAGAAAACCATGTTTGGCCTGATGCGTGCCGGTCTGGCTGCATGCAGTCTTCTCCTTGCCTCAGGTGCGGTGCAGGCGCAGAGCGCGGTCACGCTGACCGCGGCGCCGACCACCGCCAATCTGCCCGATGGACAGAGCGTGCCGATGTGGGGCTATATCTGCGGCGATTCCCTTGCGACGCCGGTGGCCTCGACAAATGCGACATGCACCTCGATGAATGGGGTGGGGCAGACCGGAAAGTCCTGGCAGCCGCCCTTGATAAGGGTTCAGGCTGGAACATCCGGGTTTGCATCTTTGACGATCACGCTGAACAACCAGTTGAGCTTTGCCGGCGTTGCCGTGCCGACGTCGATCGTCATCGACGGTCAGGCCGGTGGCGGCCTTGGCGATTCATCGGCACGCATGCCGAGCCCGGCACACGCGCCTTACGGAACGACCTGGCCGGGAACGCTCGGCACCACCGGCCCGAACGACCCGGTTTTCACGCCGCCAGACCAGGGCCAAGGGCGCGTCCGCTCGTTCGCCACCGAGGTCGCGGTTGGGGCCACCACAAACAATGCTCTCACCTGGAACAAAATGCGTCCGGGTACCTACCTGATTCATTCCGGCACCGAGCCGTCGATCCAGCATCCCATGGGCCTTTACGGCGTGCTGGTGGTCACCGAAACGACGGCGACCAGCGCCTACGGAACGGCTTACGATGCCGATGTTCCTTTGTTGTTCAGCGAGATCGATCCGGTCCAGAACAATGCGGTGACCGCGGCAGTAGGGACGACCGGGTTCAGCGAGACCGACACTTGGGTCGGGCCGGGCGCTGCCTGCAAGAATGGTGCGGCCGCCTGCTATCCGCCGGCCGTCAACTATTCGCCGCGCTACTACCTGATCAACGGCACCTCCTTCGACCGCACCAATGTGACCGGGTCGACCCTCGTGGTGCCCGCTCCCGGCGTTAGCGGCAACGTGCTGCTGCGCATCGTCAACGCCGGCCAGCGCATGCATGCCCCGGCAGTCGTCGGCGCCAACATGACGTTGCTGGCCGAGGATGGCAACAAGGTTTCCGGTGGTACGCGCATCCAGGCCTCGGTTCCGATGCCACCGGGCAAGACCTTCGATGTCGCGATTAAGCCCACCCAGATTGCGGCGGGTATCTATGATGCGGCGACGCTGCCCGTCTATGACCGCCAGCTCAGCCTGTCGACCAACAACCAGCGTGATGGAGGGATGCAGGCCTACATCGCGCTGAATGGCGGTGCCCCCTCAGGTGCCGGGTCCGCCGCCTCGGCGGTGGTCCTCAGCGCGGCCGACAAGACCTACTATTGCGTTGCCGGCACGACCCTATCGATTACGGACGTGTCCAAGGGCGTACTCGGCGGCGCCGTTGGCGCCAGCGGGGCATCGCTCGGCGTGGTGTCGCTGGGTGCCGGCGACAACTTGGCCTTCAACCCCGACGGAACCTTTACCTACGCGCCTGCTGCGGGAACGGTTTGCGGCGGCAGCTTTGCCTACAACGTCAATGGAACGCAAGCCCATACCGCAACCATCGCACAATGTGACGCGAATTCCTCAGCCGCAAGTGGATGCAAACTCGCTGCGGTGCCTGTCGCCAATGCAGTCACGTTCAACAGCAACGTCGCGTCGCGCTACGCTTCACCGCCTCCCGGCCTGATCGCCAGCGTCACCAACCTCTCGGGCTTGACCCTCAAAGTCAACGCGCCGACCAACGTTGTTGGCGGAACCGTAACGCTGAACGCCGACGGCTCTTTCGTCACAACGCGGTCGTGCACCGCGCCTTGCAGCGTCACATTCGCCTACAGCGTCAGCAACGCGCAGAACGTTTCTTCGAATTCGGCCCCGGTTACCGTCAATTTCCCAACGGGCAGCGGTTTGGCCGTTGCAGTCAAAGACGGCCCAACGGGCCTTCCGGTCAGCGACTATCGCTGGATCATCGAGGAAGACCGCACCTTCTGGGTCGACCCCAAGTGCCAGGTCAATTCAGCGGATCCACTGGTCCGTCCGTCGACCTGCCCGCCGCTGCCGGTGGAAAGCCTGGGCTACAACTTCCATTCCGCGCAAATGCCCGTCGTCGCGCAGGGTTGCGTCGGCACCGTTTCATGCGAAGCGGGCCAGAAGCTGCAAGGTCAGGACGCTGTATGCGATGTCGGCAACGGCGCCTGCCGCACCGGCGCAACGCAGAAGACCCCGGTCAACCTCGCCGACGTCCATCTCGATCCGAACAAGCGCTACTTTGTCTCCATCCTCCCGGGCGACGGAATCAACCCGACCATTTCCGGTTACACCGGTACGCCGCAGGGTTGCGGCGCTTACACCGGCGCAACTGGCCAATGGGCGCTCTATGACCCGGCCTCCGGCAGTGCCGGCAATTGCGGCCACGAAATGGGCGGTACGCAAGTGGCGCCGGGCGCGACAGCTATCGCCATCAACCTGCAGCAAACACCGCTGCCGAGCGCCAAGATCGCCGTCTTCGTGTTCGAGGACGACAATCCTGTGAACGGCGAAAACGATGCCGGTGGCGGCGTCGACGTGATCGCCCCGAACGAGCCTGGCCTCGGTGGTTTCGAGATCAAGTTGTTCGACCAGGCCGGCCAGCTTGGCGACAACACCGGCCAGATCACCTATGACATGTTCAACCAGCCGGTGAGCAACTCCTTGGCAGGCTTCATCGATCCGCTGACCAATCTCGACGCCTGCCCGATCACCGCGCGCAAGGACGGAGTGGTCGGCATGGTACCGACTTGCCCGAAGTTCGAGGCGGACGGCAAGACGCCATCACCGCTGGCCGGCCAAGCCGTGATCGCCAACCTCTACCCGGGTCTCTATGAAATCCAGGCCTACCCGGCGGCCGACCGCATCGCCAAGGGCGAACAATGGTTGCAGACGAATACCCTCGATGGCGGCAAGCCGCACGAGGCCTTCATCAAGCCCAATGAGCCCGGCTACTTCCAGGAATTCGGTCCTGGCGGCTTCCACGTCTCGATCGGCTTCGCCAACCCGAAGATCATCAATGATCGCAAGGCCGGCTACTGCGCTTCGACCCTGAACGCGGGCGGCGCAGCCTCGTGCAATAACACGCTGACTGTGGAAGTCACCAACAACCACATGAGCCGCACGCCGGACCAGCGCACCTATGACAGCGAGTCCTACGACCACTACAACTTCACGCAGTGCTACGTTTCCGTCGGCCCGGCCGATGCCGAGGACTTCGCGTTCCAGCCCTGCGTTCTGACGGCTGGTACCGATGGCAAGACCCACGCCACGGCGACCTTCACGGGCATGCCGGCCGGCACCTTCAAGATGACGGTCTTCGACCAGTGGAACGACATCATGCTCGACGGCCTGGTTGGTACGGTCGAGATCGGCGCCGGGACGACAGTCAAGAAGTTCCCGGTCACACAATGGCGCACCAACCTGTACACCCGCACCTTCATCGATGATCCCAAGGCGGCGAATCCTGGTGTCTCGGACGACTCGAAGCCAGGCCTCGCTCTGGTGAACATCAACATCCGCTATCGCGATGGTTCGGTTGCCTTCTTCAATAACACCGACCTGAACGGTTACGCCGCCTGGAATGAGGTTTTCCCCTTCATGAACTGGTTGGTGGTCGAAACGACGCAGACCCGCTACAAGCCAACTTGGGTGCACAGCGTGTACGACGCAGGTGGGCCGGTGGACGGCTCCACCGGTTCTACGATGACTTCAACGATCGCTGCAAATCTGGCAAATACCGACGCACGAGTACCGTTGCCGACCGACCTGCGTTTCCCGGGAGCGAAGTACTGCGACAGCGCCGATTGCCCAGCAAACGATGGCTTCAACGGCAAATCGTCGGGTGCGCTCTTCCCGGGTCAGGGTTTCTTCAGCAACACCATGGGCTGGCAGGGTCTGCTCGGCCAGAACACCTTCATGGAGTTTGGCGTCAAGCCGTTCAAGAAGGCTGATCCGGTCGCGCTGGCACCAGCAGAAAACGGCGGCATCCACGGCATGGTGGTCTATGCGTCCACGCGTCCGTTTGACGATCCCTCGTTGCTGCTGCAGCTCTCCTGGGAGCCGGGCGTCCCTAATGCCACGATCAACCTCTACAACAAGACAACCGATGCCCTCGGAAACGAGGTGCTGAAGCTGGTCGATACGACGCAGAGCGCGAGCTGGGACGATTGGGCGCAAGGTTTCCGCAAGGACGGCAACGGCAACCTGCTGAAGGCCGCCGACGGCAATTACATCCCGAACATGAACTGCCCGGGCCAGGATGCCACCAGTCCCTTCTTTGCCACGCTGAAGAACAGCAAGGAATACCTCGATCCGGACCGCAAACCGCTCGCCTACAACTCTCAATTCAAGTGCTACGACGGCTGGTCACAACTCAACCAGGCACAGCCGGCACCTTACGACGGCTTCTACAAGTTCCCGAGCGTCACAGCGATCGACCCAAAGACCGGCAAGCCGGCCAAGAGCAATTGCACAGGCTGCACTGTTAACCCCGACGACGGCACGCCGATGCTGCCTGCCGGCAAGTACGTGGTCGAAGTCGTCATGCCGCCCGGCTACGAGCTAGTCAAGGAAGAGGACAAGAACATTCTGATGGGCGACGTGATGGTCGCGCCGGTCAGTCAGCAGTTCGCCGGCTTCGGCAACGTCTTCATCAGGCCCGACCAGGCGGCGGTGAATTCCGTTTATAACGCGGCGAACCCGGGCGGCTTGAACAAGACCGTCGATCTCGGTTCCAAGACCTTCCCGCGTCACGAGGGCGATACCGGCAGCATCGAGACCTACTGGCCGTGCGTCGGCGCGCTGCGTCAGGTACCGGACTTCAACAGCGAGTTCCCCGGGGCCGGCCAGGCCGCTCCGTTCGCCGGCGCGATGCGCCACCTGTGCGACCGCAAGGAGATCACGCTATCCGACGAAAGCTCGGCTCTTGCAAAGTTCTACCTGTTCAGCTCGACCCACATCGCCGGCCACTTCACCGGCACCATCACGAACGACTTTGCCTCGGAATTCGATCCGTTCTCGCCGCAATTTGGCGAGAAGTTCGGCCCGCCCAATTTGCCGGTCGGCATCCGCGATTTCAACGGCAACGAGGTGGCGCGGGTCTATTCCGACCAGTGGGGCATCTACAACGGCCTGTATTTCTCGAGTTGGTCGGTCAATCCCCCGAACCCGACCGGCTATGCGCCGCAGATGTCGATCGCCTGCATGAACGACCCGGGCCCGATCCTGGACACACGTACCGGCTCGCCGACGCTCGGTCAGATGATCACCGACCCGTCCTACAACCCGGCCTACAGCAACTTCTGCTATGAGCAGCCGTTCATGCCTGGCACGACCACCTACATGGACACGCCGGTCATCCCGACGCAAGCCTTTGCCGACGGCTACAACCTGCCGGATACCGAGTACCCGGACGGTACGCCGGCGATCAAGACGGTGGTCAATAGCTCCACGACGATCTCCATTCCAGGCCCGTGGGTCGAGGCTGCCACGACAGCGGCTAACGCCACGGCAAGCTTTACGATTTCGGGCGTCAATCGCTGCCAGAGCGGTAACTGCAATAACCGGACGACGCTGACTTTCCCGATAGGCACTGTGCAGTGCATGTCCAATGACACGGGTGGACCGAACTGCAACGACAGCGCCTCAGATACTCGCAACACTAACGTTGCAGCCTACATCCGCAGCCACATTGTTGCGCTCATGGGGACAGGCTACACGGCTTCCGGCAGGGGTCCTAACGTAACGGTGACCGCTCCGGCAGTCGGCTCGAGTTATAACGGTACTTTCGTGGTGAACGCCACGAGCGGCCTGGGTACTCCGACCGCCCCGGTGCAACTTACAAACGGCGCAGATGCTTCCACCGCATCGGCTACCGGCATCACCATCACGGCACTTGGCGACAAGGCGGTGCAGAACCCCAATTTCGCGGGTCCGAACGCGACCACGGCGCCTTACAACCAGAAGACGATCGTTCGCCACTATGGCTTCGGCGCTGCGGGCACGGCTTCCCTGGTGGCACCGGATGGCTCGACCACGGCCAATTTGGCGATCAACAGCTGGGCCGACGCGACGATTTCGGCTACCGTGCCGTCGCTGTCTGCCGCCTTCAACTGCAGCGTGCAGCAGATCGGCGCTCCTGTCACCAAATGTGGTCAACTGGTGATCACCCGAGCCGACAACGGAAAGCGCTCGATTGACGCCATCACCGTCACCGTCGGCGGCAGCGCGCCCTGGATAGCAACGCCGACCGGCGTGACGCCGCCAACTGGCAAGACTGTCCACGACTACGCCGCGGCCTTCGGGCGCATGAACCTGTCCGGCAACGGCAATGGCAGCGTTACCAGCCCGATCCAGGTCGCCATCGATAGCGCAGGGCCGGGCGATTTGATCTTGGTGGCGCCGGGGAACTACCACGAAAACCTGATCATGTGGAAGCCGGTCCGCCTGCAAGGTGTCGGTGCGGCCTCCGTGACGATCAATGCCGATGCACACCCGGCGGGTCACATGGATCAGTGGCGTCGCCAGATGGTCTGCGTATTTGGTTTGACGCTGCAGGGCGTTCCCAACCTCGGCAATCAGCAGGGCGCCTTCGACCCGAGCGGCCAGTACTCCTGCCCGGACGCGATGTTCATTACGGGCGACCGTATTCCGTTCGAAGCGATCACCGGCTGGCAGGCCTCCGGCAACGGCAACCTCGCGCAGGTGCTGCAGGAGCCGACGCTGCTGGGTGCCTATGAAGGTGCGGGCATCACCACGGTGGGTCGTGGTGTGCGCGCTCCGGCTGGAGACCCGTTCTTCCTCGGAAACGATCCGGCGGCCGCGGGTGGTTTCCCGAATGGTTCGCGGTACCTGACCGATAGCAACACTGACTGCACCATCAGCACGGGAACGGCGGCTTTGAATGGCGGCAACTACGGCACCAGTAATTATCGCTGCAACCCGTCGCGCGTCGACGGCCTGTCCGTCCTCAACAGCTCGCAGGGTGGTGGTGGATTGTTCATTCATGGCTGGGCACATAACCTTGAGGTGGCGAATAACCGCATCTCCTCAAACCACGGCACACTGGCCGGCGCCATCAACCTGGGCAACGGCGAAACCCCGCCGGTATTTTTGAACGACGGCACGACCTGCGGTACTGGTGTCGCGGCAACTGCGCCACTGTGCCCGCCGATTCCAGGCGGTACGCCGACCGGCGCGGCGATCCCCTTCGGCTTCAATACTTTCGTTCGTATCCACCACAACATGCTCTACAACAACGCCTCGATCGGTGATGCTCTCTTCACGGGCACGCCGGCAGGCGCGGGCGGCGTTACCGTCAGCGCCGGTGGTGACAACTACCAGATCGACCACAACTGGATTGCGGGCAACCTGACCACCGGCGACGGTGGCGGCATCCAGACGCTGGGCGTGACCTTCAACGGCAAGATCAACAACAATGTCATCCTGTTCAACCAAAGCACCAACCCGACCCTGCCGACCAATGGCGGCGGCATCGTGATTCAGGGTGCCAACGAACCCCGCACCTTCCAGGGCACGGAGTGCGGTGGCGCCACCGACCACGACTGCCCGCCCGGCTTGGGCGACGGCACCGGTGCCGGCCTGGTGATTGACGGTAACCTGATCTACGGCAATAGCGCCGAGAGTGGCACTGGCGGCGGCATCGCCCTGGAGCAAATCAACGGCAGCGAGGTGATCGCCTTTCCGACGGCGCCCGCCAACTGGTACGGCATCACGCTGATCAACAACATCATCGCCAACAACGTTGCCGGCTATGACGGCGGCGGCGTGTCGATGCGCGACGCGCTCAAGCTCAGCTTCATTAACAACACCATCGTCTCGAACGACACGACGGCCTCTGCCGGCGTGCTGTTCAAGACCTTGGGTGCCATCAACTCGAGCAGCCCGCCCCCGGGATGCAACGCGGTGACTGATCCAACGGCGCCGCAGAGTCCGAGCTGCCTGGGTCGTGACGCGCCTCATGGCCCGCAGCCTTCCGGCCTGGTGACGATGGCGCACACGCAGAACCTGAACGACGCGATCGCTGGCATTGTCGTCACGGGCACCGGCCCAAGGCTGACTTGCCCTGACGGGTATGGCTACGCGGTCAACGGCGCTCTCGGCCTGACTAATGGGGACTGCATGAAGTTCTCGCGGCCGGCGCTGGTGAACGACTTGTTCTGGCAGAACCGCAGCTTCCACGTCAATATCTCGAGCCGTGGAACCGGCCTGCAGTCTCAGCAGAATCTGGTCGTGATTGCCCCGGGGCTGGCTACCAATAGCACACCGCTCTCTTCGCAGACGGCGACCGGTCAGTGCCCGACAGGTGCGTCGTATTGGGATATCGGCTTGCGGACTGACAACGTGGACGCTGGCCTGCTTTGCCACCCCGGTGTGGGTGTGATCGGGTGCGCAGGCAACGGTAACAGCCTCGTTGTCACCAACTCGATCCTGACAGGCACTGGCGACATCGGCACCGCGGAAGAGACGGTTGCAAGCGCCACCAACAAGGTGGGCGTAGCCAACCCGGTCGTCGCGCAGGTCTGCAACGGCGCTCGCGTGCCCCCGGAGTATTGCGCCGTCGGGGCGGTAAACGGCCAGAACGGCGCGGCATCCTGCACGGGCTTCAACGCGCCTCCGGGAGCGTCGGAGAGCACCAGCACCTCGCCGCTGTTCGTCTTCAAGGGTATCCAGCCGACAGCGACGGTCGATGAAGGCCACAACTGGCTGAACCTGATATACGGTCCGCTGACCTTGAACCGCACGGCAGTGGGACAAGCGAGTTCCCCGCCGGAGTTGATGATCGCCTCGGCCGCCACCGGCACAGCGGGCGGCGCCTACTCGATTCCGGCGACTTCTGTCGCTGTCAATGGCGGGTCGAACTCGGTCGCCCCAGCCACGGACTTCTTCGGAAATCTGCGGCCCAGGACGACGGCCAATCCGGCTGACATCGGTGCCGTGGAATGTCAGGGCAGCGCTTGCAGCGGTTCGATTCCGGCACCGATCGCGAGTGTCACTGGTGGGCCACTGGCCTTCGGAAACGTCGCGACCGGCACGACCAGCCCGTCCAGGCAGTTGGTGCTGCAAAACAGCGGTAACGCGAGCTTGACCGGCATCATCCTAGCGTTCTCTTCGCCGAGCTACTCGCGGCCAGCGGGAACGGTAGGTGGGACTTGCACCACCACGCTGGCGCAGGCGAGCACCTGCACGATCAACGTGGTGCTCTCGCCGAACGCACTGGGTTTGGTCAATGCAACGCTGACTATCACGGCGAATGCTACGGTGACCGGTTCGCCGGTGAGCCTCAGCGGTACGGGTGTTGCGCCGCCGACGTTACCTGCCTTGGGCGTGCTTGACACCTTCAGCCGCGCCAACGCGAATACGCTGGGTACGAGTTCGTCGGGAACTGCCTGGTCGCAGGTGACCTTACTTGGGGCGGCCGCGATCCACGTCGCATCCAACCAAGCGCTTTGCAGCGGCCTTGGCTGCGCACTGGGGGGTTATGCCTACCTGGGCAACGGGACGACCAGTGGTGTATACGGAAGCCGACAGGGTGCGGGAGTCACATTCACGACAGCTCCGCAGAACAACTCAGCGCTGCTGCTGAAGGTGACCGGTGGTAGTGCGACTGTTGGCGCCAACGGCGTTCGCGTACGCTACAACGGCGGTACGATCTTCGTCGAAACGACCACCAACTCGGGTTTCAGTTACACCCAGGCGAGCAGCTTCGCAGCGACCCTCGCAGCCGGCCAGACGCTGGGCGCGACGGTGGATGGCACTGGGTTGGTCAATGTCTGGGGCAACGGTGTCTTTGTCGGTAGCGCCCAATTGCCCAATGTGGCTCTTTGGACGACGGGCGGCGGGCGGATCGGCTTGCTCGTGCCCTCAGGGACTTCGACGATGGACAACTTCGTGGGCGGTAACTTCTAAGCCGTCTTGCCTAATGCAGCCTGATGTTTTCGCGGGTACAACATGAAACTGGATGCAAATATGAACGGGACTCGAACTCGGGCGAATCACAGTGTCTGGGTCAATCGGGTTCTTCTGGTGCTTGGCGTGACGGTCGCGACCAGCAGTTTCGCCCAAGCCTATGCTGCCATGAGTGACGAATCGGCTGCGGACGCCAAGTTATCCACACGTCAGGTGCAGCAACACGCTGGTGGGGCAGGCATCGATCATCGTATCAAGCTGCTGGCTGCGGAACTCAGCCTCGACCCCGGGCAACAAGCGGCGGTTCGCCGCTTGCTCCTCCAGCAGCGCGAGCAGACCCTGAAGGTATGGAGGAACGATGCGGTCCCGTCGGCAGTTCGCATCAAGGCCACACATGGGATTGCCGACCGGACTGCCGAGCAGATTCGGGCCTTGCTGAACGATGAACAACGCAGCCGCTACATTCAGCCTCGGAACCGCGAGGCGGAGCAAAACCTTGCCTCAGGAGATGTCGAGTCGTGGATGGCCGGCAGAGCGCCGACCGGATCGGTGGCGGCGCATGAATGAAGCACCTTGCGCGCTTGAAAAGGGATATGGAAATGAATGAATCGAATGGTGCGTATCTTCGTCGGGAATGGTACCGCAACGGGTTGGCAGGCCTGATTGGAGCGGTCGTCTTGGTAGGCACAGCGGCGGGCGGCGAAAACCCAGTGGTGGACGGGGCGAGCGAGAATGCCAACGCGGCATCCCGCGTGTCTCCGCACGCGCTTGCTGCCCTGCGGCGAGCGCAGCAGGGTGACGCTTCTGCGCCCCGGGTCGGTCTCCAGTCGCAGATGCAGAAGGACGCGGCGCGGCGTCACCTCGCCCCAGGCAGACGCGGTACTTGACCATGGGTGCGTTTTCGTCGTTCACCGGTAGACGCTGCTTCTCCTTCATGGCGGCGATGGTCGGCGCATTGTGGGCGGCGACTGCCCTGGCGGGGGGTGCCGCGGAGCAGTCGCCAGTCGCACCGACGAATCCACCTGCCGAGGCCCACGGGAATGCCGGAGGCGCAGCGTCTGCCCAGGCGAGGCATTCTCCCTACCACTCGATGAGAATGACCGACAAGGCGAAAAAGCAGTATGTGGCCATGTGGGGCGTCAATAAATTGCGTGTGAGCTCGACCAATTCGGGCAACCTGATCCGTTTCACCTATCGGGTCGAGGATCCGGTGCTGGCCAAGACGCTCCTCGACCGTAGCGCGACGCCCTATATGTACAGCCCCAAGGCGCAGGCCGTACTTCAGGTGCCGGTCATGGACAAGGTAGGCCCGCTGCGTCAGTCGATGTCGCCAAAGGCAGGCCAGGATTACTGGATGGTGTTTTCGAACAAGGGAAACCTTGTCAGGCCGGGCGACCGGGTCGATATCCGGATCGGCACGTTTCAAGCCGATGGCCTGATGGTTGATTGAGAGTGGTAATAGCGAGAAATTGGAGGGTTGAACGATGAAAATGAAATTGTCGATTGCCGCTTGTCTGATTTCGCTGACGACCTCGGTCGCCCTGGCTGACACGCTGACCGCGGCACAGATAGCCGACCGCAACGTGGCGGCCCGGGGCGGGGCGAACGCGTGGCGGACGGTCACTAGCATCACCATTTCCGGCCAAATGGATGCCGGCGGCGAGCAAGAAGCCAAACTACCTTACGTGCTGACCATGAAGCGTCCGCACAAGAGCCGCCTGGAGCTGCGATTCCAGGATAAGGCTGCCGTCCAGGTCTTTGACGGCACGCAGGGCTGGAAATGGCGTCCATTCCTCGGCCGCAACGAGGTCGAGGCATACTCCGCTGCCGAGACCAAGTCTGCTGCCGACGCCGCGGAGCTGGACGGTCCGCTGGCCGACTACGCCAAGAAAGGGACGGCGATCGAACTGCAGGGAATGGACAAGGTCGAGGGCAACCAGGCCTACAAGCTGAAACTGACGATGAAAGACGGCAGTGCCAGGCACCTTTGGATCGACGCCAAGACCTTCCAGGATGTCAAGATCGAAGGTGAGCCGCGCCGCATGGATGGCAAGTTGCGCAACGTTTTCGTCTATAGCCGCGACTTTCGCAAGGAGGGTGGCCTGACCGTCCCCCATGTGCTGGAGACAGCGATCGAAGGCATCGCCCAGACGCACAAGATGACCGTTGACAAGGTCGCCGTCAACCCGCCTGTCGACGACGGCATGTTCGGCAAGGCGACAGTCCAGGTGGCCAGTTCGCGTTAATCGGGCCCTCACCTGTTCCTTTCCCCGCAAGTGGGGCGAGGGGCAGCTGATGCGAGCGTTTTAGAGTTTCATGCGATTGCCGTCCGGTGCGCAAGGCTCGAGATCCGTGTAAGGTTTTGCTGTTCGAAACTGTCCAGAGAGAATATCGATGTTCATGACATTTGGGCGGGGAGCCTTGCTGGCGCTCCTGGCAGTGGCGCTGACAAGCCAGGCGGCCAACGAGGTGTCGCTGACCGCGGAACAGATCGTGGAGAAGAACGTGGCGGCGCGCGGCGGGCTCGACGCGTGGCGCAAGATCGGGACGATGGCCTGGCTAGGCCATGTCGAGACGCCGAACGTGCCGGGCGGGTCGATGCCCTTCATCCTTGAGTTCCGGCGACCCAACCAGACCCGATTCTCGGTCGATCCGCAGGGGCAACCCGGCATGCGCGTCTTCGACGGCAGCAACGGCTGGAAGGTGCGACCTGCCGGTAACGGGTCGGCGGACGTTCAGCCCTACGCGAACGAGGAACTGAAGGCGGCGCGCGATGGCGCCGGTCTCGACGGGCCGCTGATCGACTACCAGACCAAGGGCATCGGCGTCGCCCTCGACGGCCCCGATAACGTCGACGGACAACCGGCCTATCGCCTCCTAATCAAGTTGCCATCGGGCAGTCGCCAGCATGTCTGGGTGGACGCCAAGACCTTCCTCGATATCCGTTCCGACCGCGAGGCGGTCGACAAGCAGGGTCGCACTGGCATCATCTGGACGTCCTACCGGAATTTCCAGTCAGTCGACGGCCTGCGGATTCCGATGACGATCGAACGCAGCGCAGCGGGCGCCAAGGTGACAGACATGATGGTCATCGACCGCGTCGTCCTCAATCCGGATATCCATGCGCAGGCCTTCGCCAAACCCGATGTGCCGGTGGCGCGGCGCAAGGTGGTGGTCGATGCCCGCAAGCCGCCACCTGGCGCACGAGACCAATCCGGCGCGACCGGTGCCAGGTGATGACGGCGGGATTGGCGGTTCGCCACGGGTTGCTCGGCATAGTATGGGCGCTGGCCGCATCGACCAGCGGTTGGGCTGCCGCGACGCTACCCGACAAGGTCGGCGAAGCCATCTTCCGGCAAGGCATGTTGGCCTCAGGCCAAGCACTGGTGGGAACCCGCGCTGCCGACACCCGCGTTGCGGGTGCGGCGGCGGCCTGCGTCAATTGCCATCGGCGCAGCGGCCTGGGCTCGAAAGAGGGGCGAATTGACATTCCGCCCGTCACCGGGCGCTATCTGTTTCATGCGAGCTCCGAGAAATCTGACGATGTTGACCTTCCTTTCGTCGAGACCATGCGCATCAATCGCGAAGCCTACACGGACGAGGCCCTCGCCCGGGCGATACGTGAGGGGCTGGACGTGCAAGGAAAGCCGCTGGGCGACCTGATGCCACGTTTCGAACTCGGCGACAAGGACATGGCCGGCCTGATCGCTTACCTAAAGGGGATGGACCATCCCCGGCAGCCCGGGGTCACCAGCACGGTTCTGCATTTCGCCACCATCATCACGCCGGACGCCGATCCGCTCAAGCGTCGCGGCATGCTCGACGTGCTGGAAAACTACTTTGCCAGCCGCAACCGGGTGCAGATGGCTCCAGGCGCGCCATTGCGCGCTTCACGCAAGATGATGTTCATGGTGCATCGCCGCTGGCAATTGCACGTCTGGGAGCTGACCGGTCCAGCCGAAGCGTGGGAAGACCAACTCAGTAAGCATCTGGCCGCGGAGCCGGTGATGGCGGTGATCTCGGGTCTGGGCGGGCGCAACTGGGCGCCCGTCCAGGCCTTCTGCGAACACCAGTCGGTGCCCTGTTTCTTTCCCAATGTCGAAGTGCCGCCGGCCAACGCCGACAGTGATTTCTACTCGACTTATTTTTCCCAAGGCCTGCTGCTGGAGGCAGCCTTGATCGCCAAGCGGGTTCTCGATCCGGCAGGCGAAAAGGCGGTCATGTCGGTGCTGCAGGTCTACCGCGCCGGCGACAGCGGTGAGGCAGCAGCAGCGTCCCTCGCCGCGGCGCTGAAGAATCGCGGTATCACGGTCCGCAGCCATGTATTGGCCAAAGTCTCGGCGGGTCAGGAGGTCGCCGCTGCGGTGCGCCAGGCCAAGCCCGCCGATGTCATGGTCCTCTGGCTGCGCCCGCCCGACCTGGCAGCGCTTGGCAGTGCCACGACGGTCCCGGATACGGTCTATCTGTCCGGCCTGATGGGCGAACTCGAACACGCGCCGCTGCCTGCCGATTGGCGGGAGCGCAGCCATATTGCCTACCCGTTCGATTTGCCTGAGCGGCGCCGTGTGCGTGTCGATTTTCCGCTCGGCTGGTTCCGCATGAAGCAAATCCCGGTCGTCGATGAACGTCTGCAGGCCGATACCTACCTCGCCTGCGGCTTGGTGGCCGAAACCTTGAGCCACATGACCGACGCCTTCATCCGCGACTATCTGGTCGAGCGGCTTCAGGACATGCTTGCGCACCGCATCATCACCGGCTATTACCCGCGCCTGGCGCTCGCCCCGGGCCAGCGCTTCGCTTCCAAAGGTGGTTACATCGTCCGTTTCGCCCAGCCGAGCGGGCCGCAGGTGGTCGCTGAAGGCGACTGGATCGTGCCCTGATTCGGACAAACCTTACAAAAACTTCCGATGGGACTGATTGTTGATAAATCTGTTGACGACTATCATCGGCCTTGGTCGCCAGAGATTTGTTGACAGGGCCACAAGTGCCGCTGGGTCGGCACAGTGTTCGGAGGATCGAAAGAAATTTTTCTGGGCAATCTAACCATGGGACGACGAAATTTCCAAATGACGTTGGGCGACGACTGTGATGAAGAAGAGTTGCACGTCATCGACCAGCAGCACTTGCATATCTATCAGCTGGTAAAAGACTTCAGCACGGCTCTGCGCGGGGATTGCGACCGGGACAAATTGCTACTGATACTTGAAGAAACCATCCGAAGCGCACGAGTCAACTTTGCGACTGAAGAACGGCTGCTACAGGATGTCGACATAGCCCGTTACCAGACTCACAGGAACGCGCATCGATTGATTACCGACGAGCTGAAGTTGTTCCAGGGTTTCGTCGTCGTCAGTCGCTCGGTGACCTTCGCCCAATGCGTTCATGCGATGGATTCGCTTCTGGTACACCACATCCAGGACGATCCAACCTACTTTGCACATTACGATGAGTCACTCCAAATGACTCGAGCCGACGGCTGTTAGGCCAAGAGCATCCTGTCGTCAGATCGGCGAAGTTCGCTAACTCAGTGGTCCTCCCGAGTTTATCCGGGCGGAACTCCATGCCAGGATGCCGCAGCAGGGAAGGCCGTGTCGTTTTGAATCACTACGCTAGCGCTTTCAGAAGGCGAATACTCTTCGTCACACGGAATTGCGCGCTCTTCGTATTTGCGCACGCGAACCAGTTCTGCTTCCAGAGATCAACATCCTCGGCCGACCTGCATGCCGCAATGGTTTTCCATACAGCCACGTGCTCTGGATAGGAGAACGCAATCGCCGACCCCGTCACGAAGTCTTTATTAGCCGAGTCAGAGAAGGTCAGCACCTAAACTCGAGCGGCAGGTTCAGGATCAGAAAGCTGCCTTTGAATTTGAAATTGTCACCAGGCCGCAGTGGGTCGGACTGAGCCACTGAGCATCACCCCCAAGTGAAACGCCAATAGCATTGTGCGCTGCATTATTTTTTGTCAATCACGATATCCGGATCGTCGTTTTCATAACGCCAAGCCAGCAGATTCGGAATCTCACTGTGCTCATGGCAGGCGACAGACTCGGAAATGTATCGGAACCCGGTCCAACGACTCCAAGCATGATTGATAAGTAGATTGCCGAATGGGCAGGATTGATGTTGAATGGCTACCATCATCTTTGAACCCGCTGGCCGTAGCTGATGTCCAATCTGACCATGGCCAAGGTCCGATCTGCCCCTTGGAGGGACACCATGATTCAACTCAACGTTAACGGCAAAACTCATCAGGTCGATGTCGAGCCGGATACGCCGCTGCTTTGGGCATTGCGCGATACCCTGCTTCTGACCGGCACCAAGTATGGCTGTGGTCAGGCGCTGTGCGGCGCATGCACCGTGCATGTCGATGGTTCGCCACTGCGTTCCTGTACCACGCCCGTCTCGGCGGTGATTGGCCGCAAGATCACGACCATCGAAGCCATCGACGCCAACCGTGTAGGCAAGGCGGTGCAGGAAGCGTGGCGCAAACTGGACGTGGTTCAGTGCGGTTATTGCCAGTCAGGCCAGATCATGAGCGCCGTAGCGCTGCTGACCAAGAACCGAAAACCCAGCGACGCCGATATTGACAATGCCATGTCCGGCAACCTGTGCCGTTGCGCTACCTATGTGCGCATCCGCGCGGCGATTCATGAAGCAGCCAAGGCCCTCGGCTAGGAGAACACCATGAGCGAATTTGCCATCGAAAACCTCAGCCGGCGCAATTTCTTGCAGGGTAGCGCCGGGCTGACCCTGGGATTCTGTCTTCCCGCATTGGCAACTGCCGCTGGCGGCCCAGGCAAGGCCGCTGACGGTATCGTGGGCGCCAGCAACTTTGAGCCAAACGCCTTTTTGCGCATCGGTGCCGACAATACCGTAACGGTGTTTTCCAAGCATCTGGAAATGGGTCAGGGCACCTACACCGGACTGGCCACCATCGTCGCCGACGAACTCGATGCGGACTGGAAGACCGTGCGCGTCGAAGCTGCAGCTGCCGACGCCAAGCGCTACAACAATCTCTTGTGGGGTCCGGCACAAGGGACCGGCGGCAGCACCGCCATGGCCAATTCCTGGGAACAGATGCGCAAAGCCGGGGCTGCCGGTCGCGCCATGCTGGTCAGCGCCGCAGCGCTCAAGTGGAATGTTCAGGCCAGCGAAATTTCGGTGCGCGACGGCGTTGTCCGCCATGCCGCAACCAAACGCTCCGCGACCTTCGGCCAACTGGCCGCGCTGGCCGCTGCGCAGGCTGTGCCTGGCGAGGTCACGCTCAAGGATCCGAAGGATTTTCGCCTGATCGGCAAGCAGGCCAACCGCAAGGACAGCGTCGACAAGACCAACGGCAAAGCCCAATTCACCCAGGATGTGCATTTGCCGGGCATGCTGGTGGCACTGGTGGCGCATCCGCCGCGCTTCGGTGCGACCGTCAAGTCATTCGATGCCGGGCGCGCCAAGGCAGTTCGCGGTGTCGTTGATGTCGTGCAGATTCCACAAGGCGTGGCTGTGTTGGCAAAAGACACCTGGAGCGCCAAGAAGGGTCGCGACGCGCTCGGCGTAAGCTGGGACGAAAGCGCCGCCTTCAAGCTGGGTAGCGATGACATCCTGGCGCAGTACAAGGAACTGGCCAAGACGCCCGGCCTGGTGGCCAAGCAGATCGGCGATTCGACGGCCGCCTTCACCAAGGCGGCGAAAGTTGTGCGCGCCAGTTTCGATTTCCCGTATCTCGCCCACGCCGCCATGGAGCCGATGAATTGCGTCATCCGGCTGACTGCCGATGGCTGCGAAGTCTGGAATGGCGAGCAAATGCACACCGGCGACCAATACGCGCTGGCGGCACTCTTCGGTCTCAAGGTGGAGCAGGTAAAGATCAACACGCTGTATGCCGGCGGCAGCTTCGGCCGGCGTGCCAGCAAGGATTCCGACTATGTGCTGGAGGCTGCGCAGATCGTCAAGGCGATCGCCGGCAAGGCGCCCGTCAAGCTGGTCTGGCTGCGCGAGGACGATATGCGCGCGGGTTATTTCCGGCCGCTCTTCCACCATGCCATGGAGGCAGCGCTGGATGGCAGCGGCAATATCACGGCGTGGCGTCACCGGCTGGTTGGGCAGTCGATCGTCGCCGGTTCGCCGTTCGAAAAGATGCTGGTCAAGGATGGTGTCGACGCGGTCTCGGTGGAGGGTGCGGCCAATCTGCCTTACGCGATTCCCAATCTCACGGTGGAACTGCACACGCCGACCAACATCATGGTCCCGGTGCTATGGTGGCGCTCGGTCGGTTCCTCGCATACGGCATATTCTACCGAAACTTTTTTCGACGAACTGGCGGCGGCGGCCGGCAAGGATCCGGTGGCGCTGCGCCTCGAACTGCTCGCTGAACACCCGCGCCACGCGGGCGTTCTCAAACTGGCCGCCGAAAAGGCCGGCTGGGGAACCACACTCAAATCCGGTAAAGCCGGCGAACGGCGCGGTCGCGGTATCGCGGTGCATGAATCGTTCAATTCCTATGTCGCCCAGGTGGCCGAAGTCACGGTTAAAGCCGACGGCACCATCAAGGTGGATCGCGTCGTCTGCGCGGTTGATTGCGGTGTCGCCATCAACCCGGACAATATTCGCGCGCAGGTCGAAGGCTCGGTCGGTTTCGCCCTCTCCGCGGCGCTGCACGGCGAAATCACGCTTCGCGAAGGACGCGTGGAACAAGGTAACTTTGATAGTTATCCAAGCTTGCACATCGGCGAAATGCCCGCTGTCGAGGTCCATATCGTGGCGTCGACCAAGGCGCCAACCGGAATTGGCGAACCGGGGGTACCCTCTGTGGCACCGGCCGTCGCCAACGCAATCGCCGCTGCGACCGGCAAGCGCTGTTATCGCCTGCCCTTCAGGCCGGCCGATCTTCTTGCCTGAGCCGGATAGCCCAAGCAGAGATCGCCGCTTCGCCGTGGTCGGGGCCGCAGTGGTCGCCGATTAGCGCCTACCTGCTGTCACTTGCCGAATTGGGCGATTGGGGAACGAAACCCATCCAGGTGCCACTTTCGATGGTTTTCGGCGCTACCTTCCGGCCCTGATAGAAAATATTGATGTTTCTGCCTTGCGCAACGCGAAATATTTCATTCCTGGCAATCGCGATCGTTTGCGCGGCGCCTTGAGGAACATCGATGCGCGTGCCCTCGCCCGGATCCTGACGCTTCTTCTTGAACAATACGGCTGGCTCCTTGCCGATCACTGAAAAAACGCCGGCTGGCTTGCCTGGGTTGACCCCTTGCACCACGACCACCTTGTCTGAATCGACTTCAACGCTGTCAGCGGGAGTTGCCCGGGTGACGGTCTGGCTATCCGGCAAAGTGCTTTGCTCGACAGAAACATTCCCCGCGCTGGCAGGGGATTGTTGACTATCCTTCAGCCCGCTATTTTCCACGGGTGCGGATTGCGCCAGCGATGCGCCAGCGGCTGAAGGTTCAGCCTTTTGGGCAGCATCGGAAGGCGCTGGCGTAGCCGGAATCGGATCCCGGTTCATCCACGCGGCCATGGCGACTGCCACAAGCAGAACAACCACGCCGCCGAATTTGCGCCAACCCCATCGGCGCTCGCCAAGCCCGCTGTCGGCGCTTAGTGCGCCGGCGATAGGCGCATCGTATGTCTTGACATCCGGCCTATCCAAATTTGCGGAACGATTATCCAGAACGGATAAACCGTCAGACCTTCCGGGAATCAGCGATCCCTCGATGACGCCACCCGAATTTATGCCGATTTCCATATAAAACGCGTCGCCTGCTATCCAACCGGACTGCTGAATTACGATGGATTCCGACGAATGGACTAGTCCGTTGAGGCGCCCGCCGACTACGATGTGCGGGGCTGTGATGGTGCCGGTGACAATGCCCGACTTGCCCACAACCGCCGCTCCATTGGCATCCTCGGCGCAGGAAACGTCGCCGAGGACGTCTCCCTGAATACGCAGGACGCCAGTAAAACTGATATTGCCGGAAATGCGAGCGCCAGCCCCGATCAACGTATCGGTGCGGCTCTGCGAATAACCCGCGCTCTTGCCATTGCCGGCCAAAGGATGCGCCTTTCTTTACCAACAGGATAAAGTCATGAATTCTGCCGAGTCGCTGGAAAAAAAACAGTCATCGCGACGAACGCATTATGCAGCGATTGGCAGCCTGGTGGAATCCTGTCAGCAGGTCAATTCAATGCACGAGTCGTATTTTCATGAAAGCGGTTGGGCCATGAACTGCCACTGACCATCTGCATTGCAGCAATTCGGAACCCGGCAAACTGGCCATATTGGATTCATTGGTTCCTGCGAACATTGGCAGCGGCCTTGTCAGATACAATGACAATAGTCGTAACCGCAATGAATCGCCATCATGCAGAAAACAGCCGTCGAGCATCTACAACCAGGTGTCTTCATTTCGCTGGCGAACCTCGGTTGGCTGGATCACCCTTTCATGCTCAACGCATTCTGCATCTCCAGCGAGAAGCAGATTAGTACGCTCAAGGCCATGGGCCTGAAGGAAGTCTCCTGGGATCCTGCGCGCAGCAAAACCCAGCCGCTGGCTGTCTCGAAAGCTCCGCTTGAAGAAGATTTTGGTGCTGCCGCACTGGACGGCATGCTCAGGGAGAAGCGGAGACGCGTTGAACGCGTTCGCGCCCACCGCGAACAGTTCGCAAGACATGAACGAGAATACGAAAAAGACACTGCAACTGCCCGCGACCTCTTGAAATTGCTGGCGCCTCGGCCGATGGAAGCGCATTCGCAAGCCAAGGCGCTGGTCGGTCACATGGTGGATAGTCTGATCGCTGCCGAAAGCGAGGTTGTCCATCTGGTCAATAGCAAGGGCAAGGAGATCGGGCAGGCTTCTCACTCGCTCAATGTCTCCGTACTTTCCCTGCTGCTCGGCAAAGCCTTGAGGCTGTCGGAAGAGGAGATGAAATGGTTGGGCATGGGCGCACTGTTTCATGACGCCGGGAAGTCCGAGGTTCCCTTGCGCATCCTGCGCGCCAGCAGCCGCACACAACCTGAGGAAGAGTTCTATCGCGCTCATGTCGGCTATGGCATCAAGGTAATCGCCGGCATCCGTGACCTTGCGGTTCCCGTCCGGAATATTATTGCCTGCCACCATGAGTGCTGGGATGGTAGCGGCTTTCCCAACCGGCTGGTGGCAGAGAAAATCCCCAAACTGGCAAGAATCGTTGCGCTGGCCAATCGCTACGACAACCTCTGCAATCCGTTTGATGTGAAGCAATCAAAGACACCGGCAGAAACAATCACCCATCTATTCAAGAAGGAAGCCGCGCATTTTCAGACCGAGATGCTGCAAGTCTTCGTCAAGACGCTCGGCGTGTATCCAGCTGGGAGTTTTGTCGGACTCTCCAACGGCGCGATCGGATTGGTGATCGAGTCGAATTCGGCTGACATCCTCCATCCCCTGCTCATGCTCTACGACCCGGATATACCACGTGCCGAGGCGATCCTGCTCGATCTGCGCGATGCCGACCTGGCGGTGACGAGCGCGATCAATCCGGCGACCCTGCCGATGGAAGTCATCGAATATCTGGCGCCGCGCGGTCGGGTGGATTACTACATCGGCGCGCCGCCTTAGGCATGGCCGAAGAATTCCTTCCATTCAGCTGAATGAAGTCTTGATAGTTGCCGCGAGAGCACCGATAATGTGGGCACGGTTGTAATTCCGGCAAACTGGCGGCGTTTTGGACAGGGGTTCGATTCCCCTCACCTCCACCCAAGAGCATTGGCAGTGACGTGTCATCGACGTGTTCTTGGGTGGGGGTGCACCGGTTTCGACAGGGCGAACAAAGGTGAGCAGGCAACCCGTCAGGCGATCGACGTTAATGAAGCAAATCTCTAAACGCCAACGATGAGCGTTTCGCACTGGCCGCTTAAGGCCTATGCCGAGGCTGCTTGAGCCTTGTAACCAAAGAAAAGCCGGTGGGGACTTCGGTCCCCATCGTCAATTCTCGAGTTGGCTGCGGTTCTGGTGCCGACCGTTACCTATCCTGGCAATGATCTACCCCGTTACGCTGTGCCAAGAAATCCCAGGAGTTCGCTCGGGTGCTGAATGCTCGCGTCTGCTTGCCACTCGTTGAGCGGCGGACCGTCGCCAAGGTAGCCATAGGCGGCGATCACGGTTCGCATGCCGGCGGCGCGGCCGGCTTGGACATCGCGCAGATCATCGCCGACATAGATGCATTTGGCAGCGCCCACTCGTGCCAAGCGGCAGGCATGGAGCAACGGTTCCGGATGCGGTTTGGCATAAGCCGTGGTGTCGCCGCTGACAACGGCAATGGCGCGTTTTTCGAGTCCGAGTTGCTCGACCAGCGGCGCAGTGTAACGATGCGGTTTGTTGGTAACTATGCCCCAGCCGATGCCACGCGCGTCCAATGCGTCAAGCAGATCCATCATGCCGGGGAAGAGTGTCGTGCCCACACAAAGGTTGCGTTCGTAATAATCGAGAAAACGGCGTTGCAAGTCGGGATAGGCGGAATCAGTTGGAACCAGCCCAAAGCCGACGCCCAGCAGTCCGCGGCTGCCGGCGGAGACGTGGACACGCATTTTCTCGGCAGGCAATCTGGCCATGCCTTCTTCGTCAAGCAGGCGATTCAGTGCCGCGCCGAGATCCGGGGCGGTGTCAGCCAGGGTTCCGTCAAGGTCGAAGAAAACCGCATCAGGCATTGCGTGTGGCACGGACTAGATAGTTGACGCTCGTGTCGCTACCCAACGCGTAGACGCGGGTGAACGGGTTGTATGTCATGCCGATAATCTCGGCAACATCCAGTTCGGCATCGCGACAGAAGCGCGAGAGTTCGGCCGGCCGGATCAGCCGGGCATAATCGTGCGTACCGCGCGGCAACAGGCCGAGAATATATTCGGCACCGACGATGGCGAACAGGTAGGCCTTCGCATTGCGATTGATGGTCGAAAAGAATACCTGGCCGCCGGGCCTCACCAGTTTGGTACAGGCGGCGACAACGCTGGCCGGATCGGGAACATGCTCAAGCATTTCCAGGCAGGTGACGGCGTCGAAAGCGCCGGGCAATTCTTCTGCCAACGCTTCGACCGCTATCTTGCGGTAATCCACCTTGACGCCGCTTTCCAGAAGATGCAGGCGGGCGACGCCGAGTGGCTTGTCGGAAAGATCGATGCCAACGACATTGGCGCCGCGACGCGCCATGCCTTCGGAGAGAAGGCCGCCACCGCAACCGACATCGAGCACATTCTTGCCGGCCAGGCCGACGCAACGATCGATCCAGTCCAGGCGCAACGGATTGATGTCGTGCAGGGGCTTGAACTCGGAGCCGGGATCCCACCAGCGGTGGGCGAGTTCGCCGAATTTATCGAGTTCGTGCGGATCGGCATTAACACTCATGGCGACTCCTCAGGCAAATAGATAACTGCAACTAGACCACTGGAAAGAAAAAAGCCCTGCCAGGCAGGGCTTTTTTCCAGAGTGCAGAGAATTACTTTGCTTCTCGCGTTCCAATCACTTCAATTTCGACACGACGATCTGGCTGCAGGCACTCGAGCACCTTCTTGCTCTTGCCGCCCTTGCACTGATCCGCCTTGGTAACCGGCTGCTTCTTGCCCTTGCCTTCGGTATAGACGCGGTTCGGCTCCAGGCCCTTGCCAACCAGATACGCCTTGACCGCTTCGGCGCGCTTCTCGGACAGCTTCTGGTTGTAGTCATCGCTACCGAAACGGTCGGCATGACCAACAGCGATAATCACCTCGAGCTTGATGTCGCGAACCTTGACAGCCAGTTCGTCGAGCTTGGCCGTACCAGCCGGCAACAGGACCGCCTTGTCGAAATCGAACAGGGCATCAGCCGCCAGCGTCACTTTCTCGGCAGCGGGCTTCGGTGCCGGAGCCGGAGCCGGAGCCGGGGCAGGCTTTGGCTCTTCTACCTTGGGCGGCGGGGGTGGCGGAGCAGCCTTTTTCACCAGGTCCGGATCGCATTCCTCGATCGCCAAGGCGGGTGTCCAGTAACCGGTGCGCCAGCAAAGGCCAAACGGATCCTTGACGACATTGCCGCGCTGATCGATGACATAACCAACGGTCCCTTTCAGGTCGACACCGGGTGTCTGTGCCACAGCGACACCGGCAACTCCAAGCAGAGCCGCGGCGAGCGTAGCTAATTTGATTTTCTTGATCATGATTACCTCGTTTCCAATAAATATTGCCATCTGGTCAGGAGTCGGCGGAAGCCAACTCCAGTCTTGAATCTGTCGAGTCATAAATCGCTTGCCAGTACCACTCCCGAAAATGCAATTCAGGAATTCAGGATATTGTGCCATAGCTTTATGCAGTCGAGCAACGCGGCGTTGTCCAGTCCGAGCAGTATGCCATCAACAACACGGGGTTTGCCTCCCACCCAGACGTGCGAGACCTGCTCGCGACCGACGGCATGGACAAGGTGTGCGGCTGGATCGAAACACGGCTGCACGATCCAGTCGTCAAGCCGAACGGCGCAGAGATCGGCCTGCTTGCCGGGCAGCAATGATCCGATCTCGCCGTCGAGACCCAGCGCAGTCGCTCCGGCCAGTGTTGCCATGCGCAATGCCGCGTGCGCGCCAACAACGCTTGCATCCATGCTCGCGACCTTGGCCAGCAGGCTCGCCTGGCGCATTTCGCCGAACAGATCGAGGCGGTTGTTGCTGGCGGCGCCGTCGCTGCCGAGACCGACGCTGACGTTGCTGGCAAGCAGCGCGGCGAGCGGCGCCATGCCGCTGGCCAATTTCATGTTCGAGGTCGGACAATGGGCGACGTGGCAGCCATGCCCGGCGAGCAGCTCGATCTCTACCGGATCGAGGTGAACGGCATGAACGGCGATCAGGTTGGGTGCCAGCAGACCCAGTCGCCGCAAGCGTTCGATTGGGCGCAGACCATATTTGGAAAGACTTTCCTGAATTTCGGAGGCAGTTTCATGCAGGTGCACGTGGATGGGCAGATCGAGCTGGGCGGCGAGCGTGCCGACCCGCTCGAAGGTGGCATCGGACACCGTATATGGCGAGTGCGGCGCCAGGCAAAACGAGATCGACGCCTCGTCGCGCAAGGCGTCGCGCGTCGCCAACCCTTTGGCCAGATAGTCATCGGCGTCGGTCGCGTAGGCCGAAGGAAAGTCCACGACGCCAATTCCCAGCGCTGCGCGCATGCCCAAGCCAAGCGCCGCTGCGGCAGCGGCCTCGGGAAAGTAATACATGTCGCTGAAACAGGTAATGCCGCCCCGCAACATCTCCGCGGCAGCGAGCGTCGTGCCATCACGGACGAAAGCCGCCGAGACGTGACGCGCCTCTGCAGGCCAGATGCGCTCCGCCAGCCAGCGCGGCAAGGCAATGTCATCGGCGTAACCGCGCAACAAACTCATTGCGGCGTGGGTATGCAGGTTGATCAGGCCCGGCAGCAAAATATGCTGATCAAGACGAAGGTGCTGGCGCGGGTGAAATTTCAGCCGGGCTTCCGCTGCCGTCATGAGGTCCAGGATCCGGCCATCCGAGACGGCCAGCGCATGGTGCTCGAGGACGATCCCGGCCGGCTCGATGGGAATGATCCAGCGCGGTTCGATAAGCAGGTCGATTTCGCGCGGCGGCGCGTGCTGCGATGCGGGCATGGGCGAATTTAAGCAGAATCGCCGAGGCATCACAACCCGCGGCGGGGACTAGCCTATCCAGGCAGTTTTTCCAGTCATTGTGTCCGCCATTTGCCACGCATGCACGACCTCTCAAAGCCATTTTCCGGTACCAGTCGGAACATGTCGGCATGGTAGAATCGCGGTTTTCGTCACGCCCCTGAAGGGGCGGATACTTCCAACGACATGACGACTTCTTTCGCCAAAGAAACCATCCCGATCAGCCTCGAAGAGGAGATGCGCCACTCCTACCTCGACTACGCCATGAGCGTGATCGTTGGCCGGGCCTTGCCGGATGCGCGCGACGGCCTGAAGCCGGTACATCGCCGTGTTCTGTTCGCGATGCACGAGTTGAACAACGACTGGAACAAGGCATACAAGAAGTCCGCCCGTATTGTCGGCGATGTCATCGGTAAATACCATCCGCATGGTGATACCGCGGTCTACGACACCATCGTGCGGATGGCGCAGAACTTCAGCCTGCGCTACATGCTGGTCGATGGCCAGGGCAACTTTGGTTCGGTCGATGGCGACAATGCTGCCGCCATGCGTTACACGGAAGTACGCATGGCCCGCATCGGCCATGAACTGCTCGCCGACATCGACAAGGAAACGGTCGATTTCGGGCCGAACTACGACGGCTCCGAGCAGGAACCGCTGATCCTGCCGTCGCGAATTCCCAATCTGCTGATCAATGGCTCGTCGGGCATTGCCGTTGGCATGGCGACCAATATTCCGCCGCATAACCTCAACGAAGTCGTCGAGGCTTGTCTGGCCGTGCTCGAAAATCCAGCCATCGACATCGAGGATCTGATCCGCATCGTGCCGGCGCCCGACTTTCCGACGGCGGCGCTGATCTATGGCGTTTCTGGTGTCCGCGACGGCTATCTCACCGGCCGCGGCCGGGTCGTGATGCGTGCCCGCACCCATTTCGAGGACATCAAAAACTCGGAACGGCAATCGATCATCGTCGACGAGTTGCCCTACCAGGTCAACAAGAAGACGCTGCAGGAGAAGATCGCCGAGCTGGTCAACGAAAAGAAGATCGAAGGCATTTCGCATATCCAGGATGAATCGGACAAGTCCGGCATGCGCCTGGTCATCGAGTTGAAGCGCGGCGAAGTGCCCGAGGTGGTGCTGAATAACCTCTACAAGCAGACGCAGCTGCAAGATACCTTCGGCATGAACATGGTGGCCTTGGTCGATGGTCGGCCACGGCTGCTCAATCTCAAGGAAATGCTCGAAGCATTCCTTGCGCACCGCCGCGAAGTGGTGACACGCCGCACCGTGTTCGAACTGCGCAAGGCACGCGATCGCGGCCATATCCTTGAAGGCTTGGCGGTGGCGCTGTCCAATGTCGACGAGATCATTGCTCTGATCAAGGCGGCGCCGACGCCGGCCGACGCCAAGCGCGGGCTGATGGCGCGAACCTGGAACTCGACGCTGGTCGAGGAAATGCTGGCACGGGCCAGTGCCGAGGCATCGCGTCCCGAAGGTCTGGCGCCAGAATTCGGCATGTCACGGCGCGGCTATTTGCTCTCCGACGTCCAGGCCCAGGCAATTCTCGAACTGCGTCTGCAACGCCTCACCGGCCTCGAACAGGACAAGATCGTCACCGAGTACAAGGAAGTGATGGAGATCATCGCCGACTTGCTGGATATCCTCGCTCGACCAGAACGCATTACCGAAATCATCAGCACTGAACTGACGGCGATCAAGGCGCAGTATGGCGACAAGCGTCGTTCCGAAATCATTCTGAACACGCAGGACTTGAGTCTTGAAGATCTCATCACGCCGCAGGACATGGTCGTGATGCTGTCGCATGGCGGTTATATCAAGGCTCAGCCGCTGGCTGAATACAACACGCAGAATCGCGGCGGTCGTGGCAAACAGGCGGCGGCGATCAAGGAAGACGATTTCATCGATCACCTGTTCACGGCAAACACCCACGATTACATTCTGTGTTTCTCGACGCGCGGTCGCTGTTACTGGCTCAAGGTTTATGAGTTGCCGCAGGGCAGCCGCGGCAGTCGGGGCAAGCCGATCATCAACCTGTTCCCTCTTGAGGAAGGCGAAAAGATTTCCGCGGTGCTGCCCGTCAAGGAATTCGACGAACAGCATTTCGTTTTCATGGCGACCGCCAAGGGTACCGTCAAGAAAACACCGCTCACCGATTTCTCTAATCCGCGCAAGGCCGGGATCATCGCCGTCGGCCTGGATGAGGGCGACTACCTGATCGGCGTTGCCATCACCGACGGCAGCTATGACGTCATGCTGTTCTCGGATTCCGGCAAGGCGGTTCGCTTCGCCGAGGACGATGTGCGCGGCATGGGCCGCAACGCCCGTGGAGTCCGTGGCATGATGCTTGAGGAAGGTCAGACGGTCATCTCCATGCTGGTCGCCGCTACTGAAGAATATGCAGTGTTGACGGCCACCGAAAATGGCTTTGGCAAACGCACACCGATCGCCGAATACACCCGTCACGGCCGCGGCACCAAGGGCATGATCGCGATTCAAACTTCCGATCGCAATGGCAAAGTGGTCGGCGCCGTCCTGGTCGAACCGAACGACGAAGTGATGCTGATTTCTACCGGCGGCATCCTGATCCGCACCAAGGTCCAACAAATTCGCGAAATGGGTCGCTCGACCCAGGGCGTGACACTGATCAATCTCGATGGCGGCACAACACTTGCCGGCATCGAAAAAGTTATCGAAACTGACGAAGAGGAGTAACCCGCATGGCACGTGTATTCAATTTCAGCGCCGGTCCCGCAGCGCTGCCGGAAGAAGTCCTGCAACAGGCGGCCAACGAAATGCTCGACTGGCACGGTTCCGGTCAGTCGGTGATGGAAATGAGCCACCGCGGCAAGGAGTTCATCAGCATTGCCGAAGCCGCCGAGCACGACC
>CAISUK010000354.1 GCA_903888645.1 uncultured Pseudomonadota bacterium
CCGGATCGCCTTCGGCCGGGTCATAAACAGTCCAGCAGATGCCGCATTCCATTCGCGTATCGGCGGCGATCTTGCCGGCATTACCCAGGTAAGAACCCTCGAAACCGGAGAATGCCGAATTGTCAGCCGGATTGCTCATCACATCAGTCGTCCAGCAGCGTTTCCAGCCATTCGGCGAGGCGCTCGGTGCTGTCTTCAAAGTCTTCCCTGGCGGCCAGCGCCACTTCCGGCACCTCGACCACCTCGATGGTATTGAGGATCAACTGGTCCATGCTATTGAAGTATTGCACCCACCACGTGTGAGGCAACTGCGTGCTGGTGATGCGGCAATTGCCGTAACCGCGCGACAGGATCGTCACCGGGCCGACCCCCAGCGTCACCGCCAAGTACTCGAGATCCTGCGCATTGACCGGCAGCAGCGTCAGGTTAATGACATGGGCGGACTTGCCCGGTTTCCAGCGCGCCGACTGGTCGAACAATTCGGCCAGCAGCGCCGGCGAATTCATGACATCGGCCGGTGCCGGCGGGCATGCCAAAACCTGCGCCGCCGCATTGTGCATCGCCGCCGGGATGGGCGCCGGGATCGGCGCAACTTCGAGCTGATCTTGCCCGGTGCTGCCGTCCTCGCGCAGTTCCAGCACATGCCAGATGCTGGCGAAGGCGGTTTCCTCGATACGCCAACCGTGCGAACCGCGCACCACGGCGCTGACCTCGCCGCGACCAAAGGCCTGATTGGCCACGACCAGCGCCTCTGCGTCCAGTGTCTTGAGGTCGAGCGTCGGCACTGGAAAGCTGCCGAAGGTGTGAGCGCGCATCGCATCGAGCAGGTTGGACAACGCCGCATGCGCCTCCGCCGCCGCCGAAGGCGACAGCGCCTCGATGATGGGCGGACGGAAAACCGCCATGTCATGCGGCATCGACAAGTATTCGGCGGCTTCCTCGACATCGTGGCTACCGGGGCCGACAACTGGAATTGGAAATGCTTTCATGGCATTTCTCTCTTCAATGGCAGGCGGAACTGGCGGCGCCATCGGCGCGCACGGCAATGCCCAGTGTCGGCGGTCGACTGACCGGCTTTTGCAGTATCGCGACAATTTCGCGCTGATACACCGCCCAATCGCGGATGCCTTCCAGTGCGCCGACATAACCGCCATCGCGCAGCAGAATCACGGTCGGCCAAACGCTGAAACCGAAGCGCGGCTGAATCAGGCGGGCCGCCTCGGGCAGCAGAAATCCGCAGCGCAATTTCTGTAGTCCTTTAAGCACTTCCGGCAATATGACTGCGACATCCCACGTTTCGCCGCCGCGGGATGGGTCATCGCAAAACAGGACGAAGGTATCACCGGCACTCGCCGTGAACTCATCAAAACTGGCGTTATCAAGCTCTTCGAAGCCGCACTTGCGCAGTCGTTCCGTCAAAGCTGCGAGCTTCCCTGCGGCAAGGTTCGCCGTGCTGGCAAACGCCATTGGTGACGCTGTAGTCATGCCTTGCCTCCCTCGATCAAATGCTGCAAATGAACCGGCAATTGCGGTTCGCGATTTACCAGGTCGGCGAAATGGGCGTCGAGGTCTACGCTGCCGCCAGCCATGAGCCCCTCCAGCGCGGCCAATGCAGCGCTGACCTTTTCCGCTGTTTCGACATCAACCACTTCGCGTGCGGCTCCGAGAAAGGTCAGAACCCACTGCCCCGGTTCGACTGTGCCGACCAGCAGCGTGTCGATGGATGTTTCGACACCATTGCGATCGAGGCAAATGGCATGAAATCCTTCCATGCGCAGCACCTGCATCGGGATGGCCATGCACATCAGAGAAACCTCTCGTCGCCGACGCGGCAGGCTTCGTCCGCGGAAGGTCTGCCGGCCTCGTAATGCTCGATGCTGAGTGCCGAATCGTTGATGCGTTCTGCATCGATCCCGACACGTCGGGTCACTTCGCATCCCCACTGCCGCAATCGTTCGACAGCGATGCCGACTGCCTCAGCCACCTTGATTTTCACTTCAGGGCGGAGACTGCCGCCAAAATCGTCCAGTTCAACGGGCTGCACGCCGATCAGCAGCATTTCCTCCGGCAACCGGCCGGTCAATGAGGCGGCGCTGATCACTTCCTGAAAGCCGGTCTGGTGCAGGCTCATTTTCTTGCAGCCCATGAAGCGCGGTACCTCGTCACCCTCGACGATTTTCAAGGTGCCGGCGGGCAGGCCATAGTCGACCGCGTCGAAGACGATCAAGCGGCGTGCCTGCTGCACGTAAGGCAGCAGGTATAGGCCCTGGGTCCCGCCATCGAGCGCCAGGACTTGCGGCGGCAGATCGTATTCGGCCGCCAGCATTTCCGCGCAGCGCACGCCGAAACCTTCGTCCGCCCAGAGGAGATTGCCGATACCAAGTACGAGGACTTCATGCGCTTCTGTCACGCTGCTCACCCTTGCC
>CAISUK010000355.1 GCA_903888645.1 uncultured Pseudomonadota bacterium
ATCGAGAAACAGGGTGCCGCTGTGAGCAGATTGAAACAGACCCTTGTGAGCCTGCACTGCCCCTGAGAAAGCGCCGCGGGTGTGACCGAACAGCTCGCTCTCGAGCAACTGTTCAGGCACTGCCGCACAGTTGATGGCAACGAATGGACCCTTGGCACGGGCGCTGGCCTTATGCACGGCTTGCGCCAGCAACTCCTTGCCGGTGCCCGACTCGCCGAGTATCAGGACGCTCGCGTCGGAAGCAGCAACCAGCTTGGCCTGGCGCAACAGTTCCTCCATGACATGGCTGCGCGTAATGATATCGTTGCGCCATTCTTCGCTGGCGTTGATGCCGCCGCCTCCCAGCACCAGGGCTTGCTGGACCTGTGCCAATAAATCCTGTGCATCGAAAGGCTTGGTCAGGAAACCGAAAACACCGCGACGGGTGGCACCTATGGCATCGGGAATGGTGCCGTGCGCGGTAAGGATGATGACCGGCAGGGTCGGCATGATCGCGTGAACTTTTTCGAACAGCGTCATACCGTCCATGCCTTCCATGCGCAGATCGGTGATCACCAGCTGCGGCCGCACTACGGTCAGTTTGGCCAACGCCTCTTCGCCGCTGGTAACGGCATGTACCGTATGCCCTGCCGCCGAAAGGCGCAAGGTAATCAGCTGGAGAAGGTCGCGGTCGTCATCGACCAAGAGAATCGTTGCTTTGCTTGTCAAGGCGTGTCTTTCTTCGGTAGCGCTGGGTGTTTGTGCAGGGTACGCTCCACGCTTTTCATTGCGTCGAGTTTCTTCTGCAGATCTTCGGCGCGCGCCTGGGCCTCGCGAACGCGCACCTCCGCCTCGCGAACACGCGCATCGGCCCGGATCTGCGTTTCGTGGTGCGTGCGAATGCGTTCGGCATTCATCCGCTGCAGCAGGCTCCATACCTGTTGCCGCGGCGAGTCTGTTGCTGCTGTGCGACTTTCCGGCTCGTCCAGCAGCGCCTGAAGACGAACATCGTTGCGCCCGCCGACGCCGAGCGAGAGCAGCAAGGCAAGCCGCAGGCGAGCCATTTCATTGGTTCCGTGGGCCAAGGTGGCGCTAGCCGACTGTTGCTCAATCTTGCCTTCTTCGGCGGCAAGTGCCACCAGGCGCGGCACCTCCGCGAGTAAGCCACGCACTTCCTGCTCATCGGTGATGGCAACAGGCACCGGCGCAGGCACCTCTGGCACCTCTGGCACCGGTGCCTGAGTTTTGATCGGCAGCAGGCTGCACGCCGACACCAGCACAATTGCCGCTGTCAGCAAACAAGGAGACAAATTGAAGCGAAGAGTCTTGCTCATGTGGGTTTCCATTTAAGCGGTAGGGTAACGCGAAAATGAGCTCCCGTCCTTAAGTCGTCCTTAACAATGTCGATGCGGCCGCAATGCGCGTCGACATATTCCTTGGCAATGGCCAGTCCGAGTCCGCTACCCATGATCTCCCCTCGCTCGCCGCGTTGAGTGCGCGTACCGCGAAAAAAGGCGTCGAAGACTTTTTCTTTCTCGTCGTCGCGGATGCCCTGACCTTCGTCGATGACATCGAGGATGGCACTGTCGTTTTCGGCACGAAGCAGGACTTCGATGGTCTTTCCCGGCGGCGTAAATTTGATGGCGTTGGTGATCAGGTTATCGACGATCATGCGTAGTTTCTCGGCATCGCACTCGAGCAACTAGGATGGTAACTCACGGTGAAACTTGATGGCACGCGCCG
>CAISUK010000356.1 GCA_903888645.1 uncultured Pseudomonadota bacterium
CCGGTCGAATACCAGCGTCCCGGCGTGCTGCAGATTCCGGTCAACGAGAAGAAGGGGCTGACCTTCGCCCGTGGCTTGCGCTCCATCTTGCGTCACGATCCGGACAAGATCATGGTCGGCGAAATCCGCGATGCCGAAACGGCGCAAATCGCCATCCAGTCGGCGCTGACCGGTCACCTGGTGTTCACCACGGTGCACGCCAACAATGTCTTCGACGTACTCGGCCGCTTCATGCACATGGGTGTCGATCCCTACAGCTTTGTCTCGGCGCTCAACGGTGTGTTGGCGCAGCGCCTGATGCGCGTGAATTGCCCGCAATGCGTTGCCGACGATCAGCCGGACGACCGCTTGCTCGCCGATTCCGGCCTGACCCGCGCTGCGGTGGCCGGCTACCACTTCCGCGCCGGACGCGGTTGCGGCAATTGCCGCGGCAGCGGCTACAAGGGGCGCAAGGCCATTGCCGAAATTCTGCATCTGAATGATGCCATTCGCGAATTGATCGTGGCCCGCGCGCCGATCCGCCAGATCAAGGAAGCGGCAAGGGCCAACGGCACCCATTTCCTGCGCGAGTCGGCGCTTGACCTGGTACGTCTCGGCGAAACCACACTGACGGAAATCAATCGTGTCACTTTTGTCGCCTGAGTTCCTGACCGTATTTCTCTCGCCCAGCCAGGTGCTGGCGGTGCTTGGCCGCGGCCCGCGCGGGGGCGTGAGGGAGAAGCGTGTCTATGCTTCGTCCAGTGTTCGCGATGACAATGCCTGGTTCGGCGCCGTGGCTGGTTTCGATGCAGCGCTCCGTGATTTTGCCTGCCGCCGGGTGCGGGTCATTCTTTCCAGTCATTTCACTCAATACCAATTGCTGCCCCGGCGCGACGACCTCAGCGACGAGGAGGAGGAACTGGCCTACGCCCGAGTGGCTTTGACGGAGACTTACGGCGACGTTGTGGCCAGTTGGAGCGTCCGCTTGTCCGATGACCCACCCGGCGAGCTGCGGGTGGTAGCGGCGGTCGATGGCGCCTTGCTGGCGGCGCTGGACAAGTCGGCAGCGACGGTGAAGGCGCGCATCGTCTCGGTGCAGCCGGCGCTGACGGCTGCGACTAATAGCTGGCGTGACCATTTTGGCGCCGATCGTTCGGCCTGGCTGGTCGTCCATGAAGAGGGCCGACTCTGCCTGACATTGATTGAAGGCGGTCGCTGGCGTTGGTTGCGCAGTGTCCGGGTCGGCAACGATTGGGCGGCAGACCTGCCCGATTTGATCGAACGCGAAGTTCTGCTGGCCGGTGTGGAGAGTCTGGTTGCGGAAGTGCTGGTTTTCGCCCCGGCTAGTCCCGAATTGTCGGTACGGGCCGGCACGCGTTTGCCTTTCCGCAGTTTGCGGCTCGAACCGCGCGACGGTTTTTCACCTGTGAGCGATGGCCCTTTCGGCCTCGCCTTGATCGGATAGACGAATGCGGTCCATTCATCTCGATTTTGTCGAAGCGCGTCGGGCGGTCGGTGCGGCCGGATGGGCAATGCTGTTGCTCGGCTGCGCCGCCATGGCTGGCGTCGTGGCCGAGGATATCCTCGATTGGCAGCCGCGCCTGGATGCCCGCGAAGAGCAACTGCATGCCTTGCAGGCCGCCACCGAGGCGCGCCGGCCGGCGATTGCAAAATTGGATGACAAGCAATTGGCCAGCGAGTGGGCCAAGGCGATTACGATTTCTTCGGCCTTGAACCTGCCTTGGGAAAAGCTCTTCGCCACTTTCGAGGCTGAAGCCGAGCGGCCGGTGGCGGTGCTTGCGCTGGAGCCGGATGCTGTCAAGCGCGAACTGGTGCTCAATGGTGAAGCGAGGAATTTCGAGGCGATGCTCGGCTATTACCGCATGCTCCAGGAAGAGCCGATTTTCTCCGATGTGGTGTTGCACACCCACCAGGTCAATCAGCAGGATCGCGACAAGCCGATTCGCTTTCGCGTGACGGCAGGGTGGGCGGCTAAATCATGAATACCTTGCTGTTACGTCGCCGGCTGGTTTATACCTTTATGCGTCTGGGCTTGCCGGGGGCGATTGGTCTGGCGCTGCTGGTCGCCGCTGCCGGATATGCGCTGGCAATATTGCTGCCGACCGTCTCGCGAATCGAAAAACTCGACGAGCGTATTGCCACAGCGACCATCCAGTTGCAATCGGCAAAGGATGCCAAGGCGTCGGCGCCGCTGACGCCGACAGAACAGCTGAATGCCTTTTATCAGGCTTTTCCGAAGGGCGCTACGGTGCCCGATCTGCTTGGCAAGATTTACGCCGTTGCCGGCGAGCAAAAACTTTCGCTGGAAATCGGCGAATATGTGCTGACCAAATCGCGCTCGGGGCGCCTCGACCAGTTCCGCATCGTCTTTCCGGTCAAGGGTAGTTATCCGCAGATTCGCCGATTTATCGGCGCGGCGCTTGCAACCGCGCCGGCGCTGGCTCTGGAGAGCGTCAATATGAAGCGGGAAAAAGTCGCCGACGGTGTGGCCGATGCGCGCATCGTCTTCCTGCTTTACCTGGAGAAGGGCGCATGAAGCCGGCCCACACCCGTTGGTTGCTGGCACTCGGTTTTGTCGGCACCCTGGTGCTGGTCTGGTTCGCCCCGAGCGACGAGTCGACCGCGCCGACAGCCGCTGCCGGCAAGCGCAGTCGGCAGGCCACCACGGCGACCGCCGAACGTACCCGGACCGTGCAACTGGCGGCTGCGCCAGCCGATGCGAAGGGCGTCGCTGCGGCCAAGGCCGGCGGCAGCCTGGGTAGTGCCGAACGCCCGGCGCTGCCCAACGAGATTCCCGATCTGTTCAAGGGATCTTCCTGGTTCGTGCCGCCGCCGCCCCCGCCGCCGCCCCCACCGCCTCCGCCGCCACCCCCACCGCCGCCCCCTTCGGCACCGCCGCTGCCCTTTGCCTTCATGGGCCAATATGCCGATGGCGATCACCGGGTCGTAATGTTGACCCGCGGCGACCGCCTGCTGACGGTGGCAGTCGGCGATGTCATCGAAAATACCTATCGCATCGAAAGCCTGAAGGCCGGACTGCTGACCTTCGTCTATTTGCCGCTCGATATCAAACAAACGCTCAATACAGGGGTGACCCAGTGATGAACAAGCACAACTCAAAACAATTCATTGTTAAGGCTCGCAGGCATTGGCGTCGCTATCTTGCGTGCGGGGTGTCGGTGCTGCTTCTCAGTGGATGTGCCGGTGAAATGCAGCGACGCGAGGGCATGGCGCTGGTCCATGAAGGAAACTACGAAAATGGTTTGGCCAAGCTCGAACAGGCGGCCCGCGAAAATCCCCAAAATCCGCTGATACAACGCGATTTTCTGCGCCAGCGTGAGCAAATCATCAATCGCTTGGTCAATTCTGCGGGGAGCGAGCGGGCTGCTGAGCGCTACGATGCTGCAGAACCCCTGTATCAACGGGCTTTGACGCTGGATCCGAACAGCGCCCCGGCAAAGCAGGGGTTGACCGATCTGAACACGGCTAGACGGCATTCCAAACTGCTCGCCGAAGCCCAGGCGCTGGCCAAGAAGGACGATGTTGCTGGCGCGAAAGCGACACTTGGACTCCTGCTTGTGGAGAATCCCGGACACGTTCAGGCCAACCAGCTTCGCTATCAACTCGAAGAGCAAACGCTCAAGGAAAACATGTCCGGGCCGTCGCTCAACATCAAGAGCCGTAAGCCGGTCACCCTGCAATTCCGTGACGCCAACCTGAAGATGGTGCTTGAGGCTATTTCCCGAACTACGGGTGTCAATGTGCTGCTCGACAAGGATGTGCGCAACGACATCAAGGTCACCATCTTCGTCAAGGACACGCCGGTCGAAGAAACGCTCGACCTGATTCTTTTTCAGAACCAGTTGGAGAAGCGTGTTTTGGGTGAGAACACGGTGCTGATCTATCCATTCAATCCGGCCAAGACAAAGGATTATCAGGAACTCAAGGTGCGCCGCTTCCCGCTCACCAATGCCGATCCGAAGCAGATCCAGAACATGATCAAGACTATCCTGAAGACCAAGGATATTTTCGTCGATGAGAAGACCAGTTCCATTGTCATTCGCGATACGCCACAGGTTATTCGCCTTGCCGAAAAGTTGGTGACATCAATGGATCAGCCCGAGCCCGAGGTCATGCTCGAGGTCCAACTGCTTGACGTCAATCGTGACAAAACACTCGATCTTGGCGTTAATTGGCCAACGTCGGTGACCTGGGCCTACAGCAACACTGACAACACGCTGGCGGGCTGGAAGAGCCGTGACAGTTCCAAGAACGTCACCCTCAACGCGGGAAACTCTTTTAGCGTCGCCGTCAAGGCATTGGAAACGGATACCGATACCAGGGTGCTCGCAACGCCGCGGATACGTGCACGCAACAAGGAGAAGGCAAAAATCATGATAGGCAGCAGAACGCCAGTCATCTCAAGTGCTGCGGTACCCAATTCGGGAACACAAACGGGCGGATCGGCAGCCGTGTACAACACGAATATCCAGTATCTCGATACCGGCATAAAGCTTGAAGTCGAGCCCACGATCTATCTGGATGGCGACGTCGCCATAAAGATTAACCTCGAGGTTAGCGACTTGGGCAGCAAGTACGAAAACGCAACTACCGGCACATTGGCGTACGCGACAACCACGAATAACGCTACCACGGTGCTACGACTCAAAGACGGCGAAACCCAGATTCTTGGAGGATTGCTTCGGGCCTTCAACAGCAATGGCGCGAGCGGCAAGATCCCCGGTCTGGGAGATCTACCGATAATTGGTCGCCTCTTCGGCGTCCAATCCGATGAATGGGGAAACCGCGAGATCGTGCTGGCGATTACCCCGCATATCGTTCGCAATAACCAGGCCAACGAAGCCGATTTGCTTGAAATCTGGTCAGGAACAGAATCCAACGTCAAGTACGGCGCTTCGAACCTGAAGGTGGCCGGCACAGCCGGTGTGCTTGGTCATGGTGCATCCGGTTCTCCAGGCCCCGCCGCTTCACCACCCGTGGCACGACCTGGCTTGGCTGGTGTTCCCACCGCAGCAGGACCGGCTGCCCGAGGTGCAACAGCGCCTCCCGTCGTGACTGCTCCGGCTGCGCTTGCTGCGGCCGCCGGACCGCTGGCGGTGACCTTGGCTGGGCCGCAACAGGCAAAGATCGGCGACAAGCTCAATGTTATCGTGAGCGCTCAGCCTGGGGCTTCGGTCAATGCCGTGACTTTCGCGCTCCGCTATGACGCGGAATTTTTGAAAGCGGTTGCTGTGACCGAAGGCGATTTGCTGCGCCATGCAAACATCAAGTCGAACTTCAACGGACAGATCGATGAGGCGGGCGGCAGCGTCGCGGTGGACCTCAGCGCCGAAAGCGGTGGTGTGGCTACCGGTGGCGGCATCGCCAGCATACAGTTCGAGGTGGTCGGTGGGCGCGGTGCCACTTCGGTCAGCGTCGCAACGATCAGCGCGACCGGTGCCAACAGCACCGATCTGCCAGTGACCAATCCATCGCCTCTGTCGGTGACTGTCCAGGCATCGCCATGAGTGCTCCGTGGCACCCGCTTGGATGCCGTGCCTTGCGCGGCAGTGATAAGTTGGGCACAGGCGGGTTTACGCTGATCGAGCTGGTGATCACAGTTGCCATTGTCGGCCTGATCGCCACGGTGGCGTTTCCAATGGCCGAACTGGCTGTGCAACGCACCAAGGAGCGCGAATTGCGCGATGCCCTGCAGCAGATTCGCATCGCCATCGATGCCTACAAGGAGGCGATCGACGATCCGCGCAATTCGACCAAGAAGGATCCGACCAAGTCCAGCTATCCGCCTTCGCTGCAGGTACTGGTCGATGGCCTTGCCGACCCCACCGATCCCAAGGGCGGTAAGATGCTCTACTTTCTGCGCCGTTTGCCGCGCGATCCGCTGGCGACCGATTCGACTCTGTCTGCCGAAGCGAGCTGGGGCAAGCGCAGCTACGCCAGTCCGGCCGATGCGCCAGCGGAGGGCGACGATATATTCGACGTCTATTCGCAGTCGACGGGCACGGGTCTCAACGGCATTCCCTATCGGCAATGGTGACATGGTGACCAGCATGACGAAGTCGTTTCCCCATTTTCGCTCGCGGCAGGGATTCACCCTGATAGAGTTGGTCGTCGTGCTGGCCATCGTTGCCCTTTTGCTGGCACTAGCGACGCCACGCTATTTCCACAGTATTGACAAGTCCAAGGAGACCGTTCTCAAGGCAAATCTGGCGCTGACGCGCGATTCGCTCGATAAGTACTACGGTGACAACGGCAAGTATCCGGACCAACTGGCGACCTTGGTCGAGAAGAAATATTTGCGCACCTTGCCGATGGACCCCATTACCGAGAGCACGACGACGTGGATCATTGTGCCGCCCGACAATCCGGAAAAGGGGGCTGTCTTCGACGTGCATAGCGGGGCCGAGGGCAATGGATCGGATGGAACGCCTTACCGTGAGTGGTAAACGATCCGGGCAAGGTGGCTTCACCTATGTTGGCTTGCTGATCGGAATCGCCATCATCGGTGCCGGGCTGGCATCGGTCGGCCAGGTA
>CAISUK010000357.1 GCA_903888645.1 uncultured Pseudomonadota bacterium
GCAGCAGGCGCTTGTGTTCGGGGGCGTGGTATATCGTCAGATCGGTGTCGAGGGTGAGGCGCCGGGTGGGAGGTTGGCTGCCAGCCTCGGGTGTCGCTTTGGCTTGGGTTTTACGCATGGTTGGGTTCTCCAGTCGGGCAGCCAGGCATGGTGTTCCGATGGTGCGAACACGATGTAGCGCTCATCGCAACACCAGCTTGATGGTATTCAGCAGGTCGTCGGCAGTGGCCGGCTTGACGAGCCATCCGGAGGCGCCCGCCGCTTTGGCTTCGGCGCGCTTGGCCTGCTGCGATTCGGTGGTCAGGAAGAGGATCGGCGTGAACTTGTAGCCGGCCAGCTTGCGCACTTCCTTGATGAATTCGATGCCGTTCATGCCCGGCATGTTGAGATCGGATATGAGTAAGTCGACCTTGGTGTTGGCTTTGAACTTCGCCATACCCAATTCGGCACTGGCAGCCTTCTCAACCGCATATCCCGCTTTGATGAGAATGTTGGAAATGCTCAACAGGATCGTCGTCGAGTCATCCACCAGAAGGATCGTTTTCATGTTCGAGCCCGAGTCAAATTGTCTGGCGCGGCAGTATTCAGCAGGCCAGTCCGCGGTAAAGAGAACCCACGTTCGCCCGCATCAGGACGATTGCGCAGCCTGTGTGTCAGCTTCGATTTTTTGCTACTCATGATCAGCCTTCATTCGGGAAGCAGGCATTAACGTATTGAGCGTATTCAGTTCAGCGGCAGGCAGGTGTGGCTCCGAATTGGCAAGGCATTCCCGTCGCCAACTGCACTCCATTTGCTCGCACTCTGTCTTGCCGCGGGCAAAGCACTCGACATGGCCTTCAGCGCGCTGGATTTTCCGAATCAAGTTGTTCCTGCTCAGACCATCATCCGAGATGAAGTACCGTCTGGCGAACTTGAGGAGTTCTTGCTGGTTCATTGCATCTCTCTGAAAAAACGCCAACCCTGAATCGACTCCCCGAAATCTGTGCCGAATTTCCCGTCTCGTCTGTGCGTTGCCGCACCATGGGGCATGATTTTCCAAGTCCAATGAGCAATGCCGGATCAACGCACAGCTAGGCGCCGGCAGCTTTGGCCAGCAGTGGCCTGCAACACAAACTGGTACGTAAACTTCGCTGCCATGATCAGCCAATGCCGCTGATATCCCTAGAGTAGAAGTACTCACTGCGAATAGTGAATTACCACCAACCACGCTTGTCTCGACCACTGATAACTATTAGATTGGGAGGGTCGACAGGCTTTGGTCGTCACCGATCCCGACGCCCCCTTGTATTGGAAACTCAAGTGCACGAACTTCAACGATTGAATCGCGCGCTACGCCTGCTGAGCGAGTGCAACCTGGCACTTGTTCGCGCTCGAGACGAGCAAACGCTACTTGATGAGGTCTGCCGGCTTGTGGTCGAAGCTGGCGGCTACATGATGGCCTGGGTTGGGCTTGCCGAAAACGATGCCGGGAAATCGGTGCGTCGCGTTACGCAATCCGGCTACGAAAATGGCTACCTGGACGAACACAAAATATCCTGGGATGCCTCTTCCGAGCATGGCTGGGGCCCCACGGGGCTGGCGTTGCGGACGGCGACCACACAGATTAACCAGAACTGCCGGGTAAATCCGAAGATGGCGCCATGGCGGAACGCCATGCTCAAGCGTGGCTATCAATCCAGTATTGCGATCCCGCTGTTGATTCAGGATCAGGAGCGTTACGCCCTTGCCGTTTACGCGGCAGAACCCGATGCCTTCAACACCAATGAGGTGTCGCTCCTGCAGGAAATGGTCGCCAACCTGGCCTTCGGCATCGATCACGTTCGTTCCCGCAGCCAGCGGGACAAAGCCGAGGCGGCATTGCGCGAAAGCGAGGAGCGACTGGCCTACGCACTTGCTGCGACCCAGGAGGCAGTGTGGGATTTGGATTTGACTGCTGGACGAATCCGACACAACCACCGCTGGAACGAGTTACTTGGCATTACCGACGACTGCCTCGAGCATCCGGTCAGCCTGTTTATTGACCGCGTTCATGCCGAAGACATAGCAATGCTGCAAGCGCAATTCGACGCCGCAGTGGATTGCGCCGGGCAATATGTGGTCGAATATCGATTGCGCCACAGTGACGGCAACACGCTGTGGGTCATGGATCACGGTCGGGTTGTCGAGCGCTCCCCGCAAGGCAAGCCGGTGCGCTTGGTCGGTGCCTTCGCCAATGTGACACAGCGGCGAATGGCCGAGCAATCGCTTCGAGAAAGTGCCGTTCGCTACCGCACGCTACTGGATAACCTTCCACAGTTAATCTGGCAAAAGAATCGCGACTCCGTGTATGTCGGAGGCAACGAAACGCTTGCCCGGTTTTTTGCAATCGCTTCAGACGAAATTGCAGGCAAGACCGACCTCGACTTCTTTCCCGCCGATCTGGCCGAAAAATATCGCTCCGATGACCAGCGCATTATCCGACTCGGGAAACCCGAAACCATGGATGAGCGTTGCGTGGTCAATGGCCAGTCCTCTTACATGCGTACGACCAAAGTGCCACTGCGCAATGAAGATGGTTCGATCTACGGCACACTAGGTATCACAGAGGACGTCACGATCCAGCGGCTTGTCGAGGATCAACTGCGCAAATTGGCGCAGGCAGTCGAGCAGAGCCCGGAAAGTATTGTCATCACCAATCTGGAAGCCGAGATCGAATACGTCAACGAAGCTTTCGTCCAGGCGACAGGTTACAGCCGTGAAGATGCGATTGGTCAAAATCCGCGCATTCTCAATTCTGGGCATACGCCGCCGGAGCGTTATGTAGAACTCTGGAACGCATTGACCGAGGGACGATCGTGGCAGGGTGAACTGATCAATCGGCGCAAGGACGGTACTCAGTACATTGAGTCGGCGCGGATATCTCCGGTACGCCAATCCGATGGTCGTATCACCCACTATCTGGCAATCAAGGAGGATATTACCGAGCAAAAGCGTATTGCCGATGCAATGTACGAATCCAAGGTGCTGCTGCAAAGGGTCATTGATTCGACACCGGACTGGATTTACGTGCTTGATCAGGAGCACCGCTTCCTGCTCGTCAATCAGAGCGTGGCGAGCGCCTTCAACCAGAACCCAGTAGACATGGTGGGTCGCTACGATAGCGAATTCATCCCGTATCAATCTGTCATGGGTAGCGCCAACGATGAAAGCCGGCAACTTGCGCATAAAACCAAACCAGCGCACAGCATGGATGCGATCCACAATCCCTGCGAGCGAATCGCATTTGAAAGCGGCGAGGTGCGGGTCTTCGATACGTTCAGGGGTCCGCTACTCGATGCTACCCAAGCGGTCTACGGAGTCCTCTGCTACAGCCGCGACATCACCGAGC
>CAISUK010000358.1 GCA_903888645.1 uncultured Pseudomonadota bacterium
ACATCGGCGGCAATATTGGGCGGATAGGAACCGGCCCGCGCGGTAGCGATGGCCTCCTCGTCAAGGTCGGTGCTATAGATCTGTACCTTGAACTCCTGGTGGGTCTCGTCCATCAGCTCGCGCAGCAAAATGGCAATCGAATAGGTTTCCTCGCCGCTGGCACAGCCCGCCACCCAAACGCGAAAGGCATAATCCTCCGGCTTGCCGGCAAGCAGTTGCGGCAGGATCTCCTGCTTGAGAATCACAAAGGCTTCCGGATCGCGAAAGAAACTGGTGACATTGATCAGCAGTTCCCTGAACAGCGCCTGCACCTCGGTGGCGCTTTCCTTGAGATAGCGCGCATAGACTTCGATATCGGTAATGTCATGCTGGGCCATGCGCCGCTCGATGCGACGACCGATGGTGCTCTTCTTGTACTGCGAAAAGTCGTGGCCGGTCGCCGTCCGCAGGAGCATCAACAACTTGGTCATGCCGACGGCGGGAACGGCGGGAACGGCGGGAACGGCGGGAACGGCGGGAACCGCCGGCGCAAGGCGGCCGGCGGTTCCGACAAGCATTGCCGGCATATCTTCCACCACCATTACGCGGCTCGCATAGCCGGACTTTATCGCGCTCAACGGCATACCGTCGTACTTCGCCGTACTGGGTTCCTGCACCAGGGTAAACCCGCCGGCCGCAAGGATGGCGCCCAAGCCTAATGTGCCATCGCTGCCAGTGCCGGAGAGAATAATGCCAATGGCCCGCTCGCCCTGATCCTGACCAAGGGAAGTCAGGAAGGCATCAATGGGCATGCGCTGGCCGCGCGGCGCCTCGGCGACAGTGATTTGTAGAACGCCATGGAAAATGGCCATGTCGCGATTGGGCGGAATGACATATACGTTGTCAGGCAGCACCGCCATCTGGTCATGCGCTTCGACCACCGGCATGGCCGATGAGCGCTGCAGTATCTCGGTGAGAAGGCTGGCGTGACTGGGATCAAGATGCGGCACCAGCACAAAAGCCCGGCCGCAGCCCTTCGGCATATGACGGAAAAACTTTTCGTAGGCCTCCAGCCCACCGGCAGAGGCGCCGATGCCGACAATGGAAAAGCCGGTCGGCGGAGTTTGCTGAATTCCCGGCTGCGCCCCGACACTATCGGCTGGCTCGCCAGTCTCGCGCTTGGTTCGTCTCCCTGGATTTTTATTGGTCAAATTGTTCTCCCCGGATCCTTATGGGCGGAATTATCGACCGATATTACTCCAACTTCTTTTCCGCTTTAACCGCGAAGCGCATGCCTCTTTTGCTCCAGAGAAAGTGTCGCCTGCCCGACGATTTTGAAAAAAGAAAAACTCCGGTCTCGAGGGAGATCAAGAACCGGAGCTTAAAGGTCTATCAGGGAGGAAATGCTGGATGAGATTAGGCTCCAGGCAACTGTTTGCAGTCAATCAAGTTTCTTGGATTTGTGTGACTTATTTGACAACAATAACTTTCAGATCGGATATCCGAAATGATTTCGCACTGAATTTGACTGCATCGCAAATTGTGCGCTGCCGCACGGAAGCTATCGGGCAGTTTGGACAAACTGCGAAGCGGCGGCGTCGAGGATGCCGGTACTATAATCGCCACGACCGTTCCTGAAGATCACTGACAGGTCAATCTGCAGTCTCACCACGCAAGTTTTGACGAGCAAGATTAGGACTGAATTGATCCTCCAGACACCGCCAAGCGTGAACTTCCGATCTGAGGATACTTTTCTGGGACTTGCGCCATTTCTTCGCAAGAGTATCGCAGGCATCGATCTGCGCCTGATCGGCCAGGAAATGCTTGAGATGGCCGAACGTTCTCCCGATGATGCCAACCGCTGGATGAACCTGTCCGTTGTCATGTTCTGCCTTGGGCTCCGCGATGTTGGTTTGGCGATCCAGGGCCAAGCCCTGGCCTTGAAGCGTGTTTTTCACCTCGCCGCCACCGGGCAGCCGGCACGCTTGCGCTTGCTGATGCTCATGGTCCCCGGGGACATCGCGGCCAATACGCCTCTAGACTGTTTGCTGGAAGACAGCGATATTGATCTGGACTTCTACTATGCGTCCCCGGGCGATCCCTTGGCGGCACCGCTTCCCGACCATGATGCCTTGATAGTCGGTATCAGCGAATGCGACGAAAACCGCGCACTGCTCAAGTCGCTGGAGAACACGTTGGCCTGCTGGCCAAGGCCGGTCATCAACGCCCCGCAGAACATCCCGGCCACCGGGCGCATGGCCGCCAGCCAACTTCTGCACAATGCGCCGGGCTTGCTGATTCCCCCAACGCGGCGCGCGCCGCGGTCGCAGTTGCTCGCAATTGCCAGGGGCGATGCATCGCTGCCGGCCCTATTCGACGCAATTGATTTTCCGCTCATCGTGCGCCCCGTTGGTTCCCATGGCGGGCATGGCCTGGACAAAGTTGACCGCCCCGATGAACTGACTGCCTACCTTTCCCTGGTCGATGCTCAGGAATTCTTTCTCTCCCCTTTCATCGATTACAGAGGAACAGACGGCCTCTTCAGAAAATGCCGGATCGCTCTGATCGAAGGCGAGGCCTACGCCTGCCATCAAGGAATCTCATCCCACTGGATGATTCATTACCTGAACGCAGGCATGTACGAGGAGGCCTGGAAGCGGGCCGAAGAGTCTGCGTTCATGACCCACTTCGATGCCTTTGCCCGGCGCCACCACTTGGCTCTGGACGCAATCTACCGCCGCACCAAACTGGATTACGTCTGTATAGATTGTGCCGAGACGCGCGACGGCCAACTCCTGGTGTTTGAAATTGACCATGCCATGGTGGTGCATGCCATGGATTCCGAGCAGTTGTTTCCCTACAAGCAAGCCAAAATGCAGCGCGTCAAGAACGCCTTTCGCGACTTTCTTTTGCGCCTGACTTGCGACCAGGCCGACCGGCTGCCAAAGTGTGGTTCATCTGCAATCCTGGTGACCGACCAATGAACCCGCGCAATCCCTTGAACTTTTCCGGGGGGCCCGCCGCTCTGCCCGAGAGCGTGTTGCACCTGGTGCAGCAGTCCATCGTCGAGGTGCCTGAAGTGGGGCTTTCGATCCTCGGCATCAGTCACCGCACCGACTGGTTCGCTGCAGTCATTACGGAATTGGAAAACAACATTCGAACGCTGTTGGGGCTATCCGGGGAATATCACGTATTGCTCTTGCAAGGCGGCGCGACCCAGCAATTCTCGACGGTACCGATGACCTTGCTTCGCGGCAAACACATACCGGCCGAATACCTGCATACCGGCTACTGGAGCGGCAAGGCGATTCCCGAAGCCAGGCGCGAAGGTCCCGTTCGAGTCATCTGGAGCGGCGAGCGCGACGGCTTCTCGCGTTTGCCAAATGACGAAGAACTGCCCTTCTCTGCGGATGCCCCTTACATCCACTATGTGTCCAACGAAACCGTCGAAGGGCTGCAGTTCCACCGGGTGCTGGGCCGCGACGATGTGCCGCGAATCTGTGACATGTCTTCGGACTTCCTCTCCGAACCGTGTGCGGCAAACAAATTTGCCCTGATTTATGCGCATGCCCAGAAAAACATTGGGCCGGCCGGCGTCACGGTCGTTCTGATTCGCGATTCTCTGTTGGAAGGTATGCCAGTCGATTTACCGGGTTTCCTCGATTACAGAAGCCATATCAAGGCGCATTCGAACTTCAATACACCGCCAGTTTTTGCGATTTACGTCGTGCTACTGGTGACACGGTGGCTGATGTATGAAGTCGGCGGATTGTCGCGCATGGCCGAAATCAACCGCAACAAGGCGGCGTTGTTGTACGCGCTGGTTGACGGCAGTAACGGGTTTTATCGCGGCAGGGCGAATCCGGCAGACCGCTCGTTGATGAACGTGTCGTTCAATCTCCCGACCCCCGAACTGGAACGGCGATTTCTTGCGGAGTCACTGGCTGCAGGGTTTTCCGGGCTCTCTGGCCATCGTGCCATCGGCGGCATCCGGGCCTCGATCTATAACGGACTGACGTTTCCTGCGGTCGAGAAACTGGCTGGCTTCATGGAAGATTTTCTGCACCGAATGGCCAAAACAGACTGCTTGGCCAAATGACTGCACCGGAGCATTGCGCCGACAAGCACGCCGAGAAACTCACTTCTCGGTAACGTCTTCCTTGACGGCAACGTAATGTGTGATACGTCCGTCCGCCTGCCGAACCGGCGTAATCGTGGTGTGTTCGACATACTCGCTGCCGTCTTTGCGACGATTGTACAAATCGCCTTTCCAGGATTGCCCGGTCGTAATGGTGCGCCAAAGTTCGTCATAAATCGTCTTCGGCGTCTTGCCCGTATGCAGAATTCGCGGATTCCGGCCGATGACCTCTTCGCGGCTGTAGCCAGTGTTGCGCACGAACGCCTCATTGACATATTCGATGTTGGCTTCGAGGTCGGTGATAACAATACTTTCGCTGCTCTGTTCTATCGCAGAACTCAGCTGGCGAAGTTGTGAGTCGGCGGCCAAACGCTCCGCCTCACGGTCAAAATTGTCCAGGGCCAAACCGATATCGCGGGCCATTTCAAGGCTGAGCTGGCGCAGGTCTTCGTCAAATGCATTGACTACACCCGAGTACATGTTGAGCGCCCCGATCACGGCGCCTCTGCGCCGCAGCGGCAAAGAGGCGGAAGCACCCAGACCGCATCTGGCAGCGCGAGCATGCCACGAAGCCGTACGCACATCATGGAGAAAATCCTGGCACCAGACTGGCCGATTCTCGCGAACCGCGTTGCCGGTAGGGCCCTGGCCATCGGGATCGGTCGCGTCGGCTGTGATGCGAATATTCGACAAGTAATCCTGAGCAGCACCAAACGACGCCACTGTTTTCACCTCATGGCTGGCTTCGTCGATCAGGCCGATCCAGGCCAGTCTCAATCCGCCGGACTCCACCATGATCCGGCAAACCGCGCGAAACAATTCATTCTCGCTCGTGCATTGCAAAGTCGCCCTCTTGCACTCGCCAAGGGCGGCATAAAACTGCGTAAGCCGTCGTGCCCTCGCCTCGGCAGCTTTGCGCTCCGTGATATCGC
>CAISUK010000359.1 GCA_903888645.1 uncultured Pseudomonadota bacterium
AGGGTGCAATCGAAAGTGTTGGAGGGTCTCAAGCGGCGGCGGCCTTATTCCAGTAACGCTGCCAGCAGTGATTGGCACGCAGGACGCGCAAGTTGAGCATAGCTTGCGCATTGACGGGGTTCCACCAGGCGCCGGGGAGTTTGAGGCGTTTCTGGATGACGAAGCGATGGGCGCTCTCGACCTCGCCCGAGCCGATCGGTAAATTGGCGGCAATAGCCTCACGGTACTTGAACTGGCCGGGGCGATTGGCGATGTAGCGCGTGCAGGCGCGCACCGGGGCGTGGGCGTTGTCCACCGTATCGGGTTCGACATACGGATGGAGGGCGGCCATGACCGCATCCAGTTGTCCGGCCTTGAGACGCGCCTTCTGGTCAGTCATCCAGTCGGTTGCCTGCTCGGGGGCACAGACGGGAGCGGCCGCCGCGAGGTATTCGCAGAGGTGATAGAAATCGATCAGATAGTGCCCTTGAGCGCCGAACTGGAGTTCGATCTGTTCGGCAATCCATGGGGCGCCGTCCCCCACGCCATGCACCCGGGTGGTCGGCTTCAGCCCGGCCGCAATGGTCAGACGCTTGAGCGCCGCCCCGGTCGTCGCCACATCCCCCAAGGTCACGTCAAAGATCGGTGTGACCTCGTCGGGGCGACGCACCAGCGAAAGACGCGCTTCTTTCCACAGCAGGGTGCGATGGCGGCGTTTGTCCGGCACATCCGGCGTCCCAGCGCCGGTCTCTACCACCGGAACCATGCTGCCATCGGTTTCGGCGATGAGGGCCAACGGCGTGACAACGGTTGATGTGGCTGGCGTGATATCGGCCTCGCTCAGCGCCCGCGCATGACGTTCGGTGAGGGTGATCGCGGCGCCCTGCGGCACGCTGATGCCGTAGTGCTCCTTCAGCTTGGCGCCGACACTGTGAAACGGGTTATCCGCGCCAAAGTCGGTGATGACGCGTTGCAACGGCAGTGAGTAGCAGCGACAACAAACCTTGGCAACCGCAGCAAACGGCCGGCGCAGCTTGCCGTCCCGCTTGTCGATATAGGTTTGCTCAACGACCGTGATTTTGCCGAAGGTGCTGTGCCAGTGGAGTTTTTTTTACCTGCCGGACCACGGCAGCTTCCTGACCCATCCGGGCAGCCTCCTCGTTGGCAAGGCGCTGGCCCCAACCCCGTAAGATTTCCTGCCCCATCGCCCGTAGTTCGTCGATCGCCCGCTGCTCCGCCGCATCGGCCAGGCGCAGGTCGCCACCAGTGTTCTCGATCAGGTCCAGAATTTTCGTCATGCGCGCTTTCACCAGCGGGTAGCGCTCTAGTCGCTGCATCACATCTTCTCCATGCCCCAAGCTCGCCTCTTCGTCTGCGTGCATCGTCGTCTCCCCCTTGGATGAACTCCCTCGGGTTATCGGCATCACAACAGCAAACTTTCCACTACTTCGACTTTTACCCCTCTATTCCTCCTTTTGGCTTACACCCGTCCAACACTTTCGTTTGCACCCAAAGACATAGACGAAGGCCAGCGATTCAGAAAACCGGCGCCAGCTGACGGAAAATGTCGCCGCATGAAACTGGCGGCGACGGCGAAACGGTGGCGATAGACAATGCAAGCGGTGGCCCGCATCAAGAAATTAGGCTAAATTCGCCACACCAATTTGCCGAAGAATCGATGCCAATGAATGTCATGCCGGACTTGGTCGCCGATATCGGCGGCACCAACGCGCGTTTTTGTCTTGCCACGAGCCCGGGTGCGCCGGGTGCGTTGACTTCGCCGATCACCTTGCCTTGCGCAAACTATGCCGGCATTGCCGAGGCGATTCGGGATTACCTGGTGCAGGTTGGTCAGTCAGGCGTTCGCGATGCCGTCATTGCCATCGCTACCCCGGTGATGGGCGACCAGGTGCAAATGACTAATCGCCACTGGTCATTTTCGACCGAGGCAACGCGTCGCGCGCTGGGTCTGCGAAATCTGCTCGTCATCAATGATTTTGCTGCATTGGCCATGTCGCTGCCGTATCTCGAGGAAACCCAACTCAAACGACTCGATCGAAGCGGAGCTATTCGCAATGGCGTCAAAGCCGTCATTGGACCGGGCACCGGCTTGGGCGTCGCCGGGTTGATTCCTTGCGGCGGTGGCTGGCAGCCACTGGCGACGGAGGGTGGTCACGTCAGTTTTTCGCCGGCGGATCCGCTGGAAATGGACATACTCAAGCTGCTGTGGGACGACTACCCGCATGTATCTGCCGAACGTCTGGTGTCCGGCCCGGGTCTGGTCTTGCTCTACCGCGCCTTGTGCAAAATCGCCGGCACGCCCCCGCTTGCCGAAGATGCCGCGCGGGTCGTTGCACTGGCGACAACCGGTTCATGCAATACGGCACGGCAGACCCTCAGCGTTTTCTCCGGTTTGCTTGGCGGTGTCGCCGGCAATGCCGCGCTGGCACTGGCGTGCACCGGCGGTCTGTATCTCGGCGGCGGCATACTTGGCAAGTTGGGGGATCAGTTCGATAGCGGGAAATTTCGCCAGCGCTTTGTCGCCAAAGGCCGCTTCGAAGCCTATCTGCAGGCCATTCCCAACTATCTGATCACTGCTGAAAATCCGGCCTTTATCGGTGCTGCGCAGCACCTCGCGACATATCGGACGCAAACGGCATAGCGTCTTTTCGGGGCGGGTAGAAATCGGAGTTTTACCGAGCTCGGCGCGCGACGCCGACCTTGACGACCGTTCAGGTCAAGGTCGCAGCGCCCGGGTCATTCTTTGTAAACCGGCGAGCGCTGCGCTCAAGCTGTCGTGCTGATCACGCTACCAGTGCGTTGCCCCTGCGAGTTTGTCACGGGTGCAGGTTTCTGCGCTTGTTGCGTCTGTTGTGCTTGCCGGTCTTGCCCCTGCGCCGACTTTGCAGCCTCGCCGGCGGCCTTGGCAGCGTCTGCCTGCTCGGTCTTGCGCGGCGGTTGCGGCTGCTGGACTTGCTGTGGTGGTTGTTGCGGCTGGCTTTGGCGAACCTGCTGCAACTGTGTGGTGCTGCTTGCGGAGTTGATTGCTTGCGTGGCCATGGCAGTTCCTTCCGGTGATTTCACTGAAGAAGCATAGACCTATCGCCGACACAGCACAATATCCGCATTTTGTTCATTGGCGCTGCGCGAATGGCGTCAAGCTGCCGAGAACGCCGCTTCCTCCCGAAGGCTATGCGACGTTGCCACACCATGATCGGACTGCGTTTCAGCCAGCAGTGACAAGGCGCCAGTGACTTGGCATTATTGCCGCCGCAGCCAGACCTTGCGCGCTTCCTCCAGCGCCCACATCAGTGCGGCGCCGGCCACCGCCCAGAGCCATACCACGGCCCCGACTGGTGCTGTGCCGAACAGCCAGTTCCCGACCGGTGTGTAGATGATAAGCAGGATCACGGCAAGTTCGGTGCTCAAGCCCAAAAGCATATAGCGGTTGCTGAAGAGGCCGAAGGAGAGCGACGACTGAGTCGGATGGCGACAGAGAAAGACGTTCATCATCTGCATCACTACGATCGTCGCCAGACAGGCGGAAGTTGCCTGCAGGTAGAGCGGATCGCGATTTCCGAGGCTGGTGCCGTAATGCCAGCCTGCGCCATCGAGCACAAAGAAGAATACGATCATGGCCGCCGCTGCTTCCATGACACCAAGAAACAGGTAGGCGCGTACCAGCAGACCCCAGGAGAGCAGTCGTTGATTGCGTGCCCGGGGCGGTCGTTTCATGACGCCTGGATCTGGTTTCTCGGCACCCAAAGCCAACGCCGGCAGCATATCGGTACCCAAATCGACGGCGAGAATCTGGATGATCGTCAGCGGCAGCGGAATTCGGAACAGGACAAAGGCCAGATAAGGCACCAGTTCGGGAATATTCGAACTCAATATGTAGGTGAGAAACTTGCGGATATTTTCGAATACCGCGCGGCCTTCTTCGATTGCCGCAACGATGCTGGCGAAGTTGTCGTCGAGCAGAATCAGGTTGGCCGCTTCCTTGGCGACGTCGGTGCCGGCAATGCCCATGGCGATGCCGATATCGGCAGTCTTCAGGGCCGGCGCGTCATTGACGCCGTCGCCGGTGACGGCAACGATTTCGCCTTTTTTCTTCAGCGCCTGCACGATCGACATTTTCTGTTCGGCGGCAACTCGGGCGAAGATGATTTCTTTCGCGTCGAGGGCAATGAGCAATTGCTCCGGCGTCATGCCGCGCAACTCGTCGCCGCTGATGACCTTGGGATCATCGGAC
>CAISUK010000360.1 GCA_903888645.1 uncultured Pseudomonadota bacterium
TCAGCATTGAAACAACCTGCTATGTCTCGACCGACTATTTCCGAACCAAGGAACGATTTGCGGATTACGTGGTTCATGAAGCCGCGCACGTGTTTCACAACTGCAAGCGCGAAACCCTTGGCCTGCCTTCTTCCCGGCGTCGAGAGTGGCTGCTTGATATCGACTATCGGCAGCGCGAAACATTTGCCTATTCGTGCGAAGCATACAGCCGGATTCTTGAACTTGGTCGTGATCGGAAGGAACGACAAGCCCTGTTGGAAGAACTGACGCAGGAGCCCCTTCCCGGGGATGAGCGTGTCGATGGGGCGGAGTATCTCGACATTCTGGGTGAGGCGGTGGCGGCGCGAAATGGCTGGAAGCGCATCCTGGATAGGTGTGCTCCCAAAAAGGCGATCACCCGGCATCAACCGCTAACATCGTAGCTCGCGCGTAACCCGCCCAAGTCTTCGCTAGCCCATCCCCAAGAAGGGCTAAAGGTGGAGAGCGAAATGCGTCCTAAAAGTACGCATTTCAAATTCCAGTGATGTTGCAACGAATCCAGAATCGCATTCCATGGCGACTCTGGTGCGGCTCCTCCTGGTGCTCCTTTCATACGTAGCAATTACCGCGCATAGCGCGGCGTTGGGCGTGGTTGGGCCAACCTATGAAATCACTGAACCCGATCTCATCGAGGTGATTCAGTCCCGCTTGAAGAGAATGGAGAAGTCCGGCGAACTCGGACGCAAACAGAATGAGTACCGCGACCGTGTCATCGGCGGTATTGAAAAGCCCAATGCCGTCTCCGGCATCAACGCTACGCAGACGCCGCGCACGTTTTATGTCGATCCTACCTGGACGGTGGATCGGGATATTCGAAATACCGAAGGGAGTCTGTTGTTTGCCCGAGGGCTAAAGGTCAATCCCCTTGACCATGTTTCCCTATCCCGCAAACTGGTTTTCTTCGACGGTAGGGACAGTCGTCAGGTCAGCCTCGCACAGCGAAATCTCGATGGACCATCGGGCAAGAGCAAGCTGATTCTGGTGGCGGGTGAGCCGTTGAAGCTGATGCGGTCATGGAAGCGCCCAGTTTTCTACGATCAGGGTGGGGCGCTGGTACGCAGGCTCGGAATTCGGCAGGTTCCAGCGATTGTGAGTCAGGATGGCAAGAGGTTACGGGTTGATGAAGTCCGTCCGTAATCTCACTATCTTTTGTCTGGTGGCTTTGATCGTGGCGCTTGCACGCCCTGCGTTCGCCACAGCGACCTGCACCGGGCGATTTGCCAACCCGATCACCGACATTTGCTGGAGCTGCATGATGCCGCTTCGATTTGGCGGCCTTGATCTGGTCTCGCTCGGGCAGGAGGACACGCCCAACCCTGGGGGCTCTCCAGTATGCCTCTGCCCGTCGCAGTTGCGGGTGGGGTTCAAGGTGAGTTTCTGGGAACCCGTCAGGCGCGTGGATGTCGTGCGCCGGCCGTTTTGCATGACCAGTCTTGGGGGCGTCGAACTCAATCCCGGATTCGACGCGCCGCGAGGCTCACGTTTTCGGCAGGACAGTGCCGATGCTTCCTCGTTCTATCAGGTGCATTGGTACGTTGATCCCATCATCTACTGGCTGGAAGCCATATTCGACAACGCGTGCTTGGAACAAAGCTCGTTCGATGTTGCTTACCTCACCGAGCTGGATCCGATGTGGAATGACGATGAACTGACCTTCATTTTCAATCCGGATGTCGCGTTGTTCGGCAATCTCGCGGCGCGCGCCGCTTGCGCGGCCGACTGCGTATCAGCAACAGCGGGGTTTCCGTCCAACACACTGTTTTGGTGTGCGGGGTGTCAGGGCAGTCTGTATCCCCTCAATGGCAACGTTCAAGCTCACATCGGTGGTGTGCAGGCTTCGAGTCTGGAGATGACGCGCCTGATCGCCAAGATGCACCGCGAAGGCTTGATGTGGGCCGCCTCTGGCGAGGATGGGCTATGCGGCTACTACCCGCAGCCGATCATGGACAAGACGGGATACAAGTACCAGATGCTGTACCCGGTTCCGCAGACGGCCAAGATCGCCGGCAAGTGTTGCCAGCCGCTGGGACGCTCGACGGTCCTGTGGGGTGCTGGCAAGGAGTACCCGTATGAAGGCGAGGACTTTGCCTACATGGTGTTCCGCAAGCGCAACTGCTGTCAGGGAGCTTTCTGAAGCCATGACGCGATATTTCTGCGCAGCCATCATCACACTATCAATGGCGAGCTTCGCGGCGAACCTGGCATGGGCGCAGGCTGCGCTGCCGACCGAATACGACATACCCATTGACATGAAATTCGCACGGCAACGCATGGAAGAAGCACTGAAGGGGGCCGGGCTTCCCCAACAAATGAATCGGTCGTCGGTGCCCCAGATCGAGGCGTTACCGAGACCGATGGCCAAGAGCCCGGACATTTCACAGATTGCCGAGTCCTTTCGAAAATCTCCGGCAGTCATCCCCGCAAAGCCGGCTGACACTCCAGAGTTGATGGTGTTCGTTTCCTTGTCGATGCCGAAGGAAACCCTGGAGCGAATCGTTCTCCAATCGGAGAAATCCGGTGCGGTTCTCGTGCTGCGCGGACTCAAGGGCAACTCCCTGACCCGGATGGGAGAGGAGCTGGCCGCCCTGGTTGGGAAACGAAATGTCACGGCAATCATTCATCCTCCCGCATTCAAGCAGTTCAACGTAACCCAAGTCCCTTCGCTCGTGCTTGCACAGCCGGCTCAGGCAACCAAAATCGGGGCGGACGGTTGCGCTTTACCCGCAAGTTTCATCAAGGTCGATGGCGATGTCACTCAGGATTACGCGCTCGATCTGATAGAACGTCAGGCGCCAAGCTGGGCGGATGCGGCACGGCGCTATGGGGCAAAACTGGCGGGGCCTCGTTTGTGAGAGGCCTCCTTGTCTGGGCCACCGTGCTAGTGGCGACCGCGACCCATGCATTTGCGCAAGACGCTGACACAAGTGCAGCCTTTACTGCGGGGAGATCGCTTGGGGCGGGTTCGATCAGTGGTGCCTTTCAAGGCATAGGTAGTGGAAATGCCACGTCGATGGTGCCGGGCTATGGGCAAAGCGCTACGCAATCCCAGTTATTCCAAGGGGGTCAGGGACAGTTATCGGGATCTGGAGTTACCAAGGTGATGGACTGCGCCAGCCAGACACCTAATGCGGATGCCTACCGGAGGCAGGAATGCGATGCCGTGAATTTCGTCGCGCGCAATCCCAGCCAACGGCCGGCGTTTGCTATTGATCGCACTACCGATCCATTGATCAGTCGTGCCAACTCCATTGCCCGCAACCCGGCGCTGCAGTTTACGGGAATCAACATGGGGTCGAGTACGGAGCAGTGCCGTGTGGTGACTGATACCTCGCCGGCTACCTTTTCGACAGAGATCTGTACGGAATATCGGCCGGTGACCAGCAGCTATTGTTCGACGGCTCGCCAGATCACGGTCGACCAGCATCACCTCTACCAATGCGTTGAACACATGCAGACGCTCAGCAATGCGTCCTGCTATATCGGCCAGCAGATCTCGGTCAGCACCAGCTACAACTATCAATGCAATCAGACGGCGCAAGGTTATGAAACGCTGAGATGCAGGCGATCAAGCAGTGTGACGTGCACAGGGGGCGGCGACGGGTGCGATCAGGGGGGGATCGTTCCAAATAGCTGGGCCGGGGATATGGATACAACGTGGTTTCCTGATGGCATGGGTAATTACATTTTGCAATTTGGCACTATCGCGGATAACTATTGGAGTGGTTGGGGGGCCGTGTATGACCGCACGCTGACGTTTGAGATTCGCGACGTGGGCCTCATCACTCGTATAGCTCTTACTCGTGCTGCTTACGACGACTGGCTCCTGGTAAAGGTCAACGGCGCGACTGTTTATGTTGGTCCGCGCGGGGGTGATCGGTTGTACGTCATTGATGCGGGCACCGCGATCGGCCCCGGCATCTGCTCTCAGGATGAATGGACCGGGCAATGGAATTGTTATCGGAGTAATGGATGGACCGGTGAGCTGGAATTAGTAGGCCGGTATCCATATTGCCAATGTTCCGGCGGGGATGAATGCACGTGGTATTGCAACAATGATGGGCCTCCCGGGTATGTGAAGTATGGGCCAAGCCAATACCAGTACGACAGCCCGGAACTTTCGACAAGCTGGAACTTTAGTTTGAACATCGACTTGAAACCGTACGTCACGAACGGTCCAAACACGATATTCATGCGAACGATTGTTGCCGGAGCCGGGGAGGGGGCGATCCAACTGACTACGCGGCAAAAATGCCCACTGAATTGCAGCGTTTCGACCAACAATCAGTGTGCGACTCTGGAAGCGATGGCCCAATGACGCTCCGTGCGGCTGTGCTACTACTGCTGCTTTTCACGGCTACCCAATCGTCTGCCGGCGAGTGCACTCGAACAAACACCCTCTGTGTGGATGACACGCCTTGCAAGTTGGTCGATGGCCAGCAGGTATGTCTGTCCAGTTTTGGGCTCTCTTGCTGGGAATACGAAGACACCTACACCTGCATCAAACCGAATTCGATTGATTACTGTTCTGCCCTGACGGCGGCTGGTTGCGGGCAGACCAGTTCGGCCTGCAGTGACACCGCTTTCAATGGCTCCTGCAACACCTACACCAAGACGTTTCGGTGCGGTAACGATCAGGGAACGCCAACCAGCACCGTTCGCCTTGACAACACCTATACCCTGGTAACGGATACTGCGAACACCAGCCAGTGCAGCAACTATGCGCAAAATTCCCGTTGCCGGCTGGCGGCGCATACCTGTGTCGACTCATCACCCTGCCAACTCGATTCCAGTGGAACCACTGTTTGCCTGGCGGGCGTTACGCCACCTCCGGGCGGATTGAACTCCACGGCAAGCTGCTGGCGCTATCAGGATGACTATTCCTGCATCGCCGAGAATCACATCGACTACTGCGCTGCCATCAAGGCAACTCAAGGCTGTGAGGTGGTCAGTTCGATGTGCGACAGCACTGCATTCGACGGATCATGCAATCAATACACCCGTCGATATCAATGCACCAACGTCACGGCATCAACCAGCACGCCGACGGTGGTCGAACTCAATACGTCCTACACCATTTCGTCGAATACCCTCGATACGAGTCAGTGTGTTTCTTTAGAGACGAGCGCCAACTGCGTTCATGCCGCGACGACCTGTACCGACAGCTCGCCTTGCAAGACGATCAATGCGCTCCAGGTGTGCCTCACGACGGTTTCGCCCCTGCCGACCGGGGCTCAAAGCTCCGGAGACTCCTGCTGGGCACGTTCAGAGGAATACATCTGCGCCGGTGCCACGCTGACCAACGACTGTCAGGAGCTGATCAGTCGGGGTTGCACCCAAGTGTCCTCCCAATGCCTCGATAGGCTGGCGTCCGGGGCCTGCGACATGAGCGAGCGAACCTATTCGTGCCAGACATCCCAGGCGACCCAGACACAGCACACGGTCTGCGATCAGCGTTCCTTCTGTCAAAGCGCGACCGGATGTTTCGACACCGGCAATCCTGTCGACCAGGATTTTGGAAAGGCCATGACGTCGATGGAGGCGGCGCGCGAAGCCGGCGTCTATGGCGCGGATCAGCGATTGTTCAAGGGCGTGGGAGAGCAGTGCCGCAAAAAGCTGTTTGGTCTGGTGAATTGCTGCAAGAAGGGTGGCGGCGGCGCGGCGCGAAGCAATAACGTATTGATGTCCGCAGCCGTTCAAGGGGTTGTTGCCGGCGGGCAGATGGCAATCAATGCGGGTAGCAAGTACATGTTCGATTTCATGTACCCGCAATACACCAGCTACATCGAGGCCGGCGCCCAGGCCATGATTTCCTCGGAGGTGTTGTTTACTCCAACCAATTTTCAGCCATCGTTTGGTTTCTACGGATTGACGTTCTCGACCGGGACGATCACCAGCGGTCTGCTCGGCGGGCCGATCTATTCGCTCGGATCGTTGGGGAGCTTCAATCTCTATTTCGATCCCTATTCGCTGGCCGCGGCCGTGGCGCTGCAACTTCTCTCCGAATTACTTTCCTGCGAACAATCCGAACAACTTCTGGCCATGCACCGGGATGCCAATCTTTGCTTCCATGTGGGCTCATTCTGCTCGTCGCGCGTCCCGATCCTGCGGACATGTATCGAACAAACCGAATCGGATTGCTGCTTCAACTCGCACCTGGCCAGGATCATCAATGAACAGGGCAGGGGACAGATCGGGAAGGGCTGGGGCAGTGGCGAGAGTCCGGACTGTTCGGGCTTCACCACGGCCGAGTTCGAGCGACTCGATTTTTCAAGAATCGATATGAGCGAGTTCATCCAGGAAATCTCGTCCAGCGTCCGCATCCCGAGTGCCGCTTCCTTTGGACAGAACGTGCAAAGCACCGTCCAGCAACGCGTGAATAGTTATTACAACCGATGAACCGATCTTTGGCGGTACCCGTAATGGCACTCTGTTTTTTTGCGCTTCTGACAAGCGAGGATGTCCTCGCATCCGAATTGAAATCACACCTGTTGGCCGCGATCGATGCTCCAAGTGGTAAATCCGAGGGCGAGTTGAACGGGTCGATGGCCGAGTTCTTCAAGGCACAAACCCGATCTTCTGCGCCAGTGCAGGTACAGGTCAAAACCATCAAGCGATTTTCAGCACCAGGCTGTGCACGACTGGAGGCCACCTTGAGGCAAGAGGCGGTTCCCACCACCAATGGCCGTCAAATCCCTTTCGCTGTTCGTTATGAACTCAATCTGTGTCGGGATGGGCAACCGCCGACAGAGGGTATGGACCTTGACGCGGCTTCTCGGGCACTTTCCCGTCATCCGCCGCCGCAATAATGAGAGAATCCGGTTTTCATTCACATCACATAGGGAGTAGCTTGATGAACAAATCCGAGTTAATCGAAGCGCTGGCGACCAAGGCCGAACTTACCAAGGCTGCCGCTGGCCGTGCCTTGGACGTGCTGGTCGAAGAGATTGTGACCGTTGTCTCTAAGGGCGATTCGGTAACGCTGGTAGGCTTTGGTACCTTCAAGTCCGCAGCGCGTGCCGCTCGCGAGGGCAGAAATCCCAAAACCGGCGAGAAGATGAAGATCAAGGCGACGACCGTACCGAAGTTCTCGGCAGGCGCCACCTTCAAGGAAAAAGTCGCCAACAAGGGTAAAGCCAAGAAGAAGTAATGAATGGATCGTTGCCGAAACACAGCAACGACTCCGATAAATAATTAACGATCGTTGAGTTTCTCTTGCTCCTGAGCCTGGAGTAGGACAAAATTCAACGGTCGTTTATCTTTTTTTGGGGATGATCATGGCCAGGGAAA
>CAISUK010000361.1 GCA_903888645.1 uncultured Pseudomonadota bacterium
GCGGCCCAATCGCCCCTCAGGACCGGGCTCGTCCAACAAACGGTTCAGATCGTGGCTCGCTTCGCGATCACGATCTAACCTTATTCGTTAGATCCGACAGCGAGCGGTCCAGCCACTTTGCAGCATGTGGATTTCTTTCCCGCCACTCCTCCGTCAACCGTCCCGACGTAGCCGCAGCCAAAACAGACTGCCGAAACTGCTTGATGATCGTGGGCAGTCGATCGAGGCGATCGCGGCAAGCATCGATGCGCGCCAGCAGGGTGTCCAGCTTGTCGGCGATACGCTTTTGTTCGGGTAAGGGTGCAATGACGAATGGTGCAGCATTACCAGCCTCGGTTCCCAACCTTGGCATATTGATGCCGTGACTGACTGAGTTCACATAGTCGAGAAATTCAGCCGATTTCAACCAGTAGAACAGGAATCGCTGATCCGCATATCCCCGAGCATTGAGCGGAACAATCTCGGTAGTGGAAAACCCAGCTGAATCGGCAAGGACAACCTTGTTCAGGTACGGCCGCAGTTTTCCGTAAAGGACATCGCCACACTTGAAAACGTTTTTCGTGCTTTTGGACCGACGCTGCGCTGCTGTTTCACGCGAAAGGATGCGAGACGTATCTTTCTCAATATCTTCAAGTTCTAACACCCACGCATCAGATGGAGTTTGGTTTGGTTCAGCTTTTTTTGTAACGCCATAGGTAACGACGTCGCCCAGCCGCCCTCGGTGCCAGCCAAGCGGACAGGCAGTCACTCCGCAACCTCCGCGCCCAACTCCGCCAGTATCGCTTCCAACTCCACCAGCGCGTGTTCCAGTTCGCCAATCGCCTCCTGCGCCAGTGCGGCGGGTTCAGGCAAATCGGCAGCATCCACCGCAGAATCATCCTTCAGCCAGGCGATGTCGAGGCTGTCGTCGCGCTCCGCGATCCACTCGCGGGTGAAGCAGCGGAAGCGTCCTATCTCGCCTTCATCTGTGCGGGTGGCGCTGCCATCCGGCTGGTCGCCGTAGGCCGCGATGAACGGTTTGAGAAATTCCAATGTGAACGGCGTGCGCTTGCCGAACTGCGGCGTGTTGGCGCGCAGGTCATAGACCCAGACCGCCTTGGTATTGCCCGTCTCCTTCTTGCCCCGCGTGAAGAACAGGACATTGGTCTTGACGCCCTGTGCGTAGAAGATACCAGTGGGCAGGCGCAGGATGGTGTGCAGGTTACACTTGGCCATCAGGTCGAAGCGAATTTGCCGGCCGACATTGCCCTCGAACAGCACGTTGTCAGGAAGAACAACAGCGGCGCGGCCACCCGGCTTGAGGCTGCGGTAGATATGTTGGAGAAAGGCGAGTTGCTTGTTGCTAGTGGGGTAGGTGAAATCGTCCCGCGTTGGTAAGCCACCACCCTTCTTGGTGCCGAAAGGCGGATTGGTGAGAATGACATCGGCTTTTGGCAAGCGCTGCCCCTCAGAAGATAGGGTGCTGCCAAGCCACACCGGTCCTTGTCCTGTGCCTTCGATGTCGTGGAGCATGCAGTTCATCAACGCCAGACGGTGAGCGTCGGGCACCAGTTCCATGCCGACGAAGGCGCGCTGCTTCTGGAAGATTTGCTGCTCGGCCTCCAGGTCGAACAGATCGTCGGTGTGCTGCTTGATGAAATGATCAGCTTGGATCAGGAAACCCGCGGTCCCGGCGGCCGGATCTTGCACGATCTCACCGGCATGGGGCTGGATAACCTCGACCATCGCCCGGATCAATGGGCGTGGCGTGAAGTATTGACCGGCACCGCTCTTGAGTTCACCAGCGTTCTTTTCTAAGAGACCTTCATAGAGGTCGCCCAGGCCATCCTGGCGGGCCGAATACCAGTCGAGTGCATCGATGTCCTCGATCAGTTGGGCTAAATGGCGAGGTTCCTTGATGCTGGTGCCGGCATTGGCGTAAATGGCGGCGACCATCGGATCGGTTGCCTTGCCCAGTTCGATCAGCAGCGCCCGGTAGAAAGTGTGCTGTTCAACCCCGTTCTTCGTCTTGAGATCTACCCAGCGTTTGCCGACCGGGAGGCGATGTTCGGTCTCCGTCTCCTGTGCCATCTTGAGGAACAACAGCAGGGTGAGTTCAGTGACGTACTGGTGATAGGTGATGCCGTCGTCTCGCAGGATGTCGCAAAGCGACCAGAGTTTCTGGACAATGTTCTGGGTATTCAATGAGTACCTTCTGTGTCAGGTGATTCGAGGCGCTGACGGATGAATGTCGGGGCGATAGCCGTGCCGAATTGCGTTCACCGTGCATGCCGGAGTGAGGATGATAAACGGCCCATCAATACTCACGCGCGAAATGGCTGCGCCGTAGCCGTCAAACGACCACGGGTAGACCTTTTCGCCGAGGATCAGATAGTAGGCGCCGCTCGCCACATGCTTGACGATGACGCCATCGGGCAATCCATGGAGACTACCGATTTGCTGGCGCGCGGCAGGGTGTCTGTCAGCCTTGAGCAGCGCGTCCATATTCCTTGCCAGAGTTTCTATCCCTGGGCGATTAGCTGCGCCGAACTCCTTTTTGAATGCGTCATAGCGCGAGCGGCGGCAGTCCCAACAGGGACGGTGACCCGCTGCAAGTGCCGTCGCCTCATCGAGAAAGAACAAGACTGTGTAATGGTTGCCTTCCATTAGCGGTCGTTTCTCTCCGCCTGGCTTCACCTCGGTAACGCAGGTGATCCAAGCATCCTCTTTCGATTGCACGACGATCTCGCCGTCTTTGTGCAGACACCCCCGATTTCCCATGAGCAACGCCGCCCTGGATGGAGAAACACGGATTTCACCCTCTGGATCCACTCTATTTCGCAGAGGCACTCTGCTTCACTCCCGTTAAGCTGCGTCTTCCCAGACCGATTCCTCGAACTGATCGAGGACCGTCAGGGCTTCGCCGCCGAACACATGTTGCAGGTTTCTCAGGCCACCGAAGTTCTTGAAGGCGCCTTCTTCAAAGGTGGTGGCGTCGACGATGATCGAACGCTTCATTTCCTTGGCGATCCGCTCCAGCCACTTCCGCTGCGGTATCGGCCATGGCTGTGAGGCGAGCAGTTTCTTGTAGGCCCGATCGACGCGCGCCTCGAAGGGGATCAACGGCGAACCGAGCGCCAGTTGGCGGATGTAACCGATGATGCTGGCCGCAATGTCCTCGTTCTTCGCTTCGCGCCAGGCGGTGCGAATCGTGGCCTCGCTGAACTCGGCAGCGGCGAGGGCTAGGCGAAGCTGGCGCAGGTTCTCTCGGGTCAACTCACGCGGCCGGGTGACGGCGATGTTGAGGGCGGCAATCTTGTTGCGGTTGTCGAGGATGAACTGGCGCAGTGAATCGAGGTAGTCCTCGGGTTTCTTAGCCTTGCCGTACCCAGTTTCGATGCCGATCAACTGGTCATCGTGGGTCGAAATGACCTGACCGAATCCGCCAATGCCGCCGAGTTGCAGGCGTTCAAGAAGTTTAAGCAGGCTGGGTGTCGAGCGCACCAGCGCTGCGACCTCGGCAGTGTCGCTGTTCTTTAGGGCTGCCGGCCAGTCTTGAAGCGGCACACCGGCGATCTTCGCCAGCAGGTCAAGGGGTTCCTTGAGTTCCGGGTGATCCTTGAGATTCTTGGTGGCACGCCGGATCAGGCTGCGGATGCGAACGACGATCTGGTCGCGTACGTCATCGGCATGGCTGTGATGCTCGTCGCTGCCCGGCAAGGTATGCGATTTGTCGTCGGCGATCTCTGCGAACAGCTGCGCGAGCGGAATGCTCACTGACTGCACCACTGGTTTCATGGTGTTGACCGGTTCCAGCGCCGAATAAATATCGACAGCATCGAAGATGCGAAACACCTCCTTGTCGATTTCCGGGCACAAGCGCGTCGCCCGGCCCAGCATCTGCTCGTAGAGGATGCGGCTGCGGACCCGGCGCAAGAAGACCAGATTGCAGATGGCGGGTACATCGATGCCGGTGGTCAGCAGATCCACGGTGACGGCGATCAGAGGCATGCGTTGCGTCTTGTACAGCCGGATGGCGGTGAGTGGCTTGTCGGTACGGCTGGTGATCTTCATGACCGTCTTGTCGTCGATCTGCCCCCACAGCTTGTCTAGGGCCTCCTTGAGCAACTTGACGACCAGATCGGCGTGATGGTCGTTGGCGGCGAAGATCAGGGTTTTCTGTTCACCGGTGGGGTCCAGCTGCTTGGCAAGTTCATCGCAGACGATGCGATTGAAGTTTTCGGTGATGACCAGCCGGTTGAAGGCGTCGATCTCGAAATCGAGTTCATCGGGGAGTGAGGCGATGTCGAGGGCGCCGGTGACCGGCTTGACGATTTGTACCTTCTCGCCCTTGCCGAAATGAATGCCCTTCTCGGCCAACTGGGTGACGATGCGGATCGGCGGTTCGTGATCGATCAGCCAGCCGTCGATGACGGCTTCACGATAGGTGTAGGTGAAGACCGGGTGGCCGAAGATTTCGACCGTATGTTGGGCCGGCGTGGCCGTCAGCGCCACCTTGACGGCATCGAAGTGGTCCAGCACCCGCCGGTACGAGGAAATGTAATCGGCCTCGGAACGTATCTCCAATTCGCCTTCGCCCATTTCCCGGTCCAGAATGTAGCCGCGATGGGCTTCATCGACGATGATGCAATCATAGCGGTCGATGGGGATTTCGGATCCCTCGCCGAAGATTCGCCGGACCATGCCCTGCACCGTGGCAACCTGAACCTTGGTGGCGCTGTCCGGGACGATGTCGCCGAGTTCCTTGACGTCGTAGATCTCGGTGAAAAGATGGTTCTGCTCCAGGCGCATGTCCTTGAAGGCGTTCTGCGCTTGTTCCCCCAATGAATTGCGATCGACCAGGAACAGGATGCGATGGAAGCGCTTGGCTTTGAGCAGCCGATAGATCAAGCC
>CAISUK010000362.1 GCA_903888645.1 uncultured Pseudomonadota bacterium
CGAAGTGCCATTCACTGAGCCTCAGTACGAAAAACTGGTGCGCCTGGTGCGGATACTCAAGGCAACGTATCCGATCAGCGACGTCGTCGGGCATGCTGATATTGCCCCTGAGCGCAAGACCGATCCAGGACCATTTTTTGATTGGACGCGGTTGCCCCGCATGGCATAAATCCGGCGATGACCGGTGCGTAGCAATGCTGCGCCCGAGCGACCTCGAGCGAACCAACGAAAATTCTTGCAACCTGAAATAGTCACCACTACAATTAGTTCAAATTTGGTGGCGACCTACTACCTATAGTAGGTTGCGGGTTTTCTAAACGACATTCGCATTTGAGCAAGGCAGCGGCTGCGTCGGCGCATGACTGCCGCAAGACTGCGATTGACGATGGCGAAACGGTCCGATATAGACACAAAAACGTGAGGAATTCATTGCTTTCGTTTGCTTGAAAGCAGTGTCTAATCCGTGCTAGCCCAGACGGGTTGATGTTGCAGTACTGGTGTTTCTTTCCTGTTAATTTGTTAAGGAGATTCAACATGGCTGAAGAGAAAACCAAAGCCAAGAAAACCGTGGCAAAGAAAGCGGCTGCTGCACCGGCTGCCAAAAAAGCTGCGGCCCCGAAAAAGGCGGCTGCTGCAAAACCCGCCGCAAAGAAGGCTGTTGCACCGAAGAAAGCTGTTGCAAAACCCGCCGCAAAGAAGGCCGCTGCACCGAAGAAAGCTGCTGCCAAGCCTGCTGCAAAGAAGGCCGTTGCACCTAAAAAGGCTGCTGCCAAACCTGCTGCAAAGAAAGCTGAAGCGCCGAAGAAGGCTGCTGCCAAGCCTGCTGCAAAGAAGGCCGCTGCACCGAAGAAAGCTGCCGCCAAACCGGCTGCAAAGAAGGCTGCTGCACCGAAAAAGGCTGCCGCCAAGCCTGCTGCGAAGAAGGTTGCCGAACCGAAGAAGGCTGCCGCCAAGCCCGCTGCGAAAAAAGCTGCTGCACCGAAAAAGGCCGCTGCCAAGCCTGCTGCCAAACCTGCGGCTGCACCGAAGAAGCCAGTTGCCGCGAAAAAGTCTGCTGCGAAGAAGGCTGCACCTGCTGCGGCCCCTGCAAGTGCGGCGCCCGCACCTGCTGCGGCCCCTTCGACCGCCGCAACGCCTGGCATCAAGTCCTCGCTCAATCCGGCAGCTGCCTGGCCTTTTCCGACAGGATCGCGCCCCACCTGATTGGTCGCCACCTGATTGGCCGTTTGGATGGGCGGGTGGACTTGCTGTCCGCCTCGCCCCATCTTTTTCCCTTAGTCTCTCTGCCTCACTTGCGCCGAGCCAGAAATCGCTCGATGCGCGATAAACCCTCGCCAAGTTTTGCTTCGCCCACGGTATAGGCAAAACGCATGTGTCGCTCTGGCGCGTTGGTGCCAAAGTCGAGTCCAGGTGTCGCGGCAACGCCGGCCAAGTCGATCAGTTCTCCGGCGAAGCGGAAACTGTCAGCGGTGATTTGGCTGACATCGGCATAGACATAAAAAGCGCCTTTCGGCTCCGCGGCGACGCGAAAACCCAATTGCCGGAGTCCGCCGAGAAGGTGATCGCGCCGCAACCGGAACTCGCCTCGACGTCGTTCCAGGATCTCCATTGTTTCCGGCGTGAAGGCGGCCAGGGCGGCGTGCTGGGCCGGTGCAGAAGGCGAAATGAACAGGTTCTGTGCCAGTTTCTCGACCTCGCGCACGTACTCTTTCGGCACCACCAGCCAGCCGAGTCGCCAGCCTGTCATATTGAAGTACTTGGAAAAGCTGTTGATGACAAATACGTCATCGGCAATGGCCAGCGCAGTGGTCGCGGCGCAGTCATAAGTCAGTCCTTGATAGATCTCGTCGACCAGCAGCGTCCCGCCAAGCGCTGACACCACGGCATGCAGCGATTCGAGCGCGGCTTGATCGAGCATCGTTCCGGTAGGATTGGACGGCGACGCCACCAGCAGTGCCCGGCTGCGAGCGCCCCAGTGCTCGGCAACCAGCGCTGCCGTCGGCTGATAATTTGTCTCCGGACCAACGGCAATGTTGCGGGCGCGACCTTCGAAAAGGCGAGCGAAATGACGATTGCAAGGGTAGCCGGGATCGCTGAGCAAGAGTTCGTCGCCGGCATCGATGAGTACGCCCAAGGCCAGCAGCAGCGCGGCCGACGCCCCGGCGGTGACGACGATGCGTTCGGAATCTATGGCGACGCCATAGCGCTCGGCGTAGAAACCGGCAATGGCTTCGCGCAAGCTTGGCAAACCCAGCGCATGGGTATAGAAAACGCGGCCGTCAGCGATGAAAGCTTGAGCGGCATCGATGATGGGTTGCGGCGTCGGAAAGTCAGGCTCGCCGACTTCCATATGAATGATGGAACGTCCCTGCGCCTCCAGTGCCTGGGCTCGGGCCATGAGCTCCATGACGTGGAATGGCTCGATATCCAGCATACGTGAGGCGAATCTGATTCCCTTTGCCATTGGCAGCTCCAAAGCAAACGGCCACCCGCGGAGGTGGCCGTCACATCGCATTGTGCGGAAGCGCTCAGTCGACCAGCGCCAACTCGAACAACTCGCGTTTCAGTGTCAGGGCCCTGGGCAAGCGGCTCTGCAATTTGTCGAACCATTCGGCGTGCAGTTTGAGTTCCTCCTGCCACATCTTGCGATCCACGGTGGTCAATTCATCGAACTGCTCACGGGTCAAGGCGTCGAATCCGCTCCAGTCGAGATCCTCGAATTTCGGCATCCAGCCCAGCGCCGTTTCGCGGGCGCCAGCGCGGCCCTTGCAGCGATCGACGATCCACTTCAGCACGCGCATGTTTTCGCCGAAACCCGGCCACATGAAGTTGCCTTCGGCATCCTGACGGAACCAGTTGACCGTGAAAATGCGCGGCGCATGTTCGACCTGATGACCGATGCGCAGCCAGTGATTGAAGTAATCGCCCATGTGATAGCCGCAGAAGGGCAGCATGGCGAACGGGTCGCGGCGCACGATGCCCTGCGCGCCGGCCGCGGCGGCGGTCGTTTCCGAACCCAGTGTCGAGGCCATGTAGACGCCGAAATTCCAGTTGAAGGCTTCGAAGACCAGCGGCACCGTGGTCGAGCGACGGCCGCCGAAAATGAAGGCGGCGATCGGTACGCCGTCGTGGTTTTCCCACTCCGGATCGATCGACGGACATTGCTTGGCCGGGGCAGTGAAGCGGGAGTTGGGATGCGCCGCCTTGCGCCCTGTTTCCTTGGCGATTGCCGGCGTCCAGTCCTGGCCTTGCCAATCGATCAAGTGCGCCGGCACCTCCTTGCTCATGCCTTCCCACCAGACATCGCCATCGTCGGTCAGCGCGACGTTGGTGAAGATGGTGTTGCTGCGCAGGGTTTCCATGCAGTTGAAGTTCGACGTCTCGTTGGTGCCGGGCGCGACGCCAAAGTACCCCGCCTCGGGGTTGATCGCATGCAGACGGCCCGCGGCATCGGGCTTGATCCAG
>CAISUK010000363.1 GCA_903888645.1 uncultured Pseudomonadota bacterium
CCGCTTCGGCGGCGAGGAGTTTGTAGTCCTCTTGAAGCCGGCTAAATGCGAAGATGCATTCAGCATTTTCGAACGTTTCCGCAAGACAATCTCCGAGTATCAGTTTCCTCAGGTCGGGCAAATCACCATCAGCATCGGCTACACGCACATCGCCCCGCAGGACTCGCCCACGCTGGTTCTCGAAGCCGCCGACGAAGCGCTCTACTATGCCAAGAGCAATGGCCGCAACCAGGTCTGCCACTATGACCAGCTGATCGCCGAAGGCAAGCTCGCCGTCAAGGAAAGCATCAGCGGCGAGATCGAGTTGTTCTAACCGGGCTGCAGCGGGTCACTTATCCAGTCGAGAATCGGCTGCCACTGCAGCCAGTCCTTGTCGGCGCGGGACGGCGACAGATCGAAAACCGTCATGCCGTGCGCCGCCGCCTGCACATAGTTCTGCGTGTCACGCAGGTGGGTCAGCACCGGTAGCTGCACACTGTCGAGAAAACGTTCCAGTTCGAGTGCCGCCCGGGTTCGCGCATCGACCCGCATGGCAACCACGGCAACGAAGGTTTCCTGACGGCGTATGGCCTTTTCCTCAAGCAGGATGTCGAGGAAACTCCTGGTCGCGAGGATGTCGAACAGCGACGGTTGCAGGGGCACCATGACCTGGTGCGCCAGCGTGAGCAGGTGGGCGAGTTTCTTGCCATGCAATCCTGCCGGGGTATCGAGCACCACATGACTGGTGCCCTTTGGCGGCCGTGCCGGCGCGTCGTCGCGCAATTCCCAGGTGTCGATGCGCGGTAATACCGGCGGACGCAGTTTCAGCCATTCGCGCGACGACTGCTGGCGGTCGGTATCGCCGAGCATGACGCGATGGCCTTGCTGCGCCAACCAGCCCGCCAGATTGGTCGCCAGCGTGCTCTTGCCGGAACCGCCTTTGGGATTGGCGATCAGAAATGACTTCATTGCTTTGGCCTGCCGTCAAGCGGGTGCCCGGGGCTTCAAACCTCGAACACCGTCGAACCGGTGGTGCGACGGGCAACCAGGTCGGCTTGCGCCTGCGCCGCCTCCTTGAGCGGATAAGTCTGGTTGACTTCGATCTTTACCCTGCCCGACGTCGCCACAGCAAAAAGTTCGCCCGCCATCTGCAGTAGATCGTCGCGCTTCGCCGTGTAGGTAAACAAGGTCGGCCGCGTCAGGAACAAGGAACCGCGCTTGGATAGCTCGAAGGTGTCGACCGGCGGCACCGGGCCGGAGGCATTGCCAAAGGACACCATCATGCCGAGCGGGCGCAGGCAGTCGAGCGAACCGATGAAGGTATCCTTGCCGATGGAGTCGTACACCACCGGTACGCCAGCGCCGCCGGTGATTTCCCTGACCCGTTCGGTAAAGTTTTCGCGGGTATAAACGATGGCGTGATCGCAACCGTGGGCCTTTGCCAAGGCGGCCTTGTCGTCGCTGCCGACGGTACCGATCACCGTGGCGCCGAGCGCCTTGGCCCACTGGCAAACAATCAATCCGACGCCACCGGCGGCAGCGTGGATGAGGATGGTATCGCCGGCCTGGACGCGGTAAGTGCGCCGCAACAGGTATTGGGCGGTCAGCCCCTGCAGCATCATCGCCGCGCCGGTTTTGAAATCGATTGCATCAGGCAGCTTGACCAGGCGGTCGGCTGGAATGTTGCGCGCCTCGGCGTAGGCGCCAATCGGGCCGCCGGCATAGGCGACCCGATCGCCGATTTTCAGGTCAGTGACGGCACTTCCGACTGCCTCGACGACTCCGGCACCTTCCAGACCAATGCCGGAAGGCAGCGGCAGCGGATAGAGGCCGCTGCGGTGGTAGATGTCGATGAAGTTAAGGCCCACCGCCTGGTGGCGGACGCGGGCTTCCAGCGGTGCCGGCTCGGGCAATTCGACGGCTTCCCAACGCAGCACTTCGGGACCGCCGGTCTGGTGAAAGCGAATGGCATGTGTCATGGTATTTCCTTCACGGAGCGAAAATTGTCTTGGCGGAAGCTACCTCGCCGCAACGGAAATTACAACCTCCGGCGCAGCGTTTTCGCGCAGGCAGCAGTACATTACCCTGACACAATGCAAACGGAACAAACCCAGCATGCTGAAAAACGTACTTGCCGCTGTCACGGGCGCCGTCCTGATTGTCCTGGGATTCATGTTCTCGCTGATGATACGCACCACCATCGCCGTCGGCGGTCTGGCGGTGTGGGGCTACCTCAATCGGCCATCGCAATTCCGTCCTGACGAGGGCAAAATTACCTTCTCCATGAACACGCTCAGCGGATCGTGGCGGTAGGCGCCAAAAGGCTCACGAAATTCATAGCCGAGCCTGGCATAAAGCCCCAGCGCCTCGGTTTGCTTGATGCCGGTTTCGAGTCGCGCCAGCGCGATGCTGGACTCCTGCAGATGACGCTCCAGGCATTCCATGATCGCCTTTGAAATCCCCTTGCCGCGATGTTCCTCGAGAACAAATACGCGCTTGATCTCGCCATAGCGGCCGTCATCGTCAAGAATCTTGACGGCGCCGCAGGCGACCAGCTGTCCGTCGATGAAGCCGCCGAAGACGGCGACGTTTGGCAATTTCAACCCCGCGGCACTTTCCAGATGGTTGCTCTCGGCGGGATAGAGCGCGCCCATGTAGCGGTCCGACAAGGCAAGCAATGTCATCGCCGCTGCCGATTCCGGGTCGATGCGCTCAATCCTCACGGCATCTCCTTGGCGCAAGAAATCCACAGGCACCGGCGGGCTCGGCCAGTCCGCCGCAGGGCCGTGTCGCCACGAGCTTGGCATAGGCCATCGTTGGTGCGACGGTCGGATATTTCACTCGTGCACCACAGTCGTGAAATCGCCGGCCGCGACGGCGTTCATGTAGGCCAGTATCAGGGATCTGGTGCGGTAGCTGCCATGGGCTTTTTCGTCCTGTTCGCGGACGATGGGAAAAGTGTCGAGCACATAAGCGGCATCGTCGCGGGAGAGTCCGTAGAGCTGGAAGAACAAGGCGTCGAGCCGCGCCTGGCGGTGGCGGCGATCGTCCGCGTCCCAGGTGAACGGCGCGCCGTGGTAGCCCAGATCGGCGGCGAACGGGGCGAGATCGTGGGCGGTGTAGGACAGCCGCAGCACCTCACCACGGATGAAGTCGGCGATATTGGTGCCGCCCAGCGTTTGCGCGAATTGCTCGGGACGGATCAGCGGCAGTTGTTCGACGATAAACCAGTTGAGGTGTTGCCCTTGTACCTTCTGCCGTGACAGATAGTCGAAAGCGAAACTATTGAAATTGGCCACCAGCAGCGCCACCCAATCCGCATAAGGCACGTCGTCATTTTCCGGCAGGATCGCCGGCAGCGTATTGCCCAGGCCAGCCATTGGAACCACCGCCGCGATCATGGTGCGCACGTTGGTCGGCGCGGTGACATCCTTGAAACAGACCGTCCATTTTCCGGCGTACTGCGCTTGCCGATCCGAGGCGCTCACCCAGAACTGAGGCGTTGGATAAAAATGCGCATCGACATGCTGCGCCACGGTATTTGCTGCCTGTTGCGCCGGACGGTGCAGGTTCTCGGCATTGACGACCACGCTGGCGGCGCGGTGGTCGTACATCTGCACCATCTTGCCCTCGTAAAGCGGCACCGCCTCGGCGTCGCCCTTCTTCCAGCGGTTCATGCCGACAGGATACCAGCCCTGCCCTTCCAGTTCGTCGCGCCGCATGAACAGGTTCGAATCGTTCGTCATGTCGAACATGCGGCAATAACGCACCGGCCAGACTTTGCGCGGCGGTTCGCTGCGCCGATCGACCAGCACCGGCTGGCGGCGATAGATCGCGGTGGTGACGTCGGCATCGCGGCGGCTGCGAAAAATCGGCGCGGCGCCGGTGTTGGGATTGACCGCCGAAAAATCGTCGGATGACAACGTCAATATCCGCCCGGCATCGTCCAGTTCTTCCAGCTTGTGCAGGTAAAAGGCACAGCGGGTCGCCGCAAAATCACGTTCGCTACCTCCGAAGATCAGTGCGCAAAATTTGAAGCGGCTGTCCACGTCGGGAAAAAACGCCTTCTTGTTCTCGAAATCGTAGAGCGCAGACAGCCGCCCGGTTTGTGACAGGCCTCGAAAAAATTCCGCCGCGCCCTTGTCGGCGGCGATGCCGCTGGGCGTCAGCAGCCCGACCAGGCCGCGCGGCTTGACCAGCGCTGCGGCGCGCTCGACGAACAGGCTGTAGAG
>CAISUK010000364.1 GCA_903888645.1 uncultured Pseudomonadota bacterium
AGGAGGCTGCTGCCGGGACTTAGCAGCCGGCAGCGGGTGGCCAGCGCGGTACTGCCCAGTTCACTTTCGCGTGGCGAAGCAGCGTCTGTGCAAATCAGAAAAAATTATATTCACCCGGAATGGGCTCGTGTAAGCTGACTGCCTAGGTGCCCTGGCTCCTCGTGGTTTGCTGCGACCGCTTGAGATGGCTTTGCATCGAGTGGTCGGTGGGATCGGGGGTTTGGCGTACCGGGCTTTGACGGAGCGGTGACTATGAGCACTTCTGACAGCGCGGGAGCAGGCGAGGCGGAAAGCCAAAGCAGCACTTTCCTGCGCGCCATCATCGACTCGGTGGCGGAGGCCATTGCGGTGATCGATGGCAACGGCGCGATCGTTCTGGTCAACGAGGCTTGGCAGAGGTTCGCCGTTGGCAACGGGCTCGAGCCCGGCAAGCCTGCACCGCGAACCGAAGTCGGCGCCAACTATCTGGACGTCTGCCAGTCGAGCGCAAGAATTGATGAGACAGGCGCGCGCGACGCACTCGACGGTATTCGCGCTGTACTTGACGGACGGCTGCCGGGCTTCGATCTGGAATATCCCTGCCACTTACCCGATCACCATCGCTGGTTCTCCATGCGCGTCACCCCGGTCGCACTGCGTTCTGGGCCTGGCGCTGTCGTTGCGCACGTCGATATCACCAGGAACAAGCAGGCCGAAGAGTCAGCACTGGCTGCTCACGAACTCCTCGAATCGCTGACCACGACGGTTCCGGGCGTGGTCTACCTGTTATCCCGGAACGATGTCGGCGAGTGCAAGTTTCTCCACGTCAGCAAGGGTATCCGCGAACTCTTCGAAATCACTGCGGGAGAGGTGCTGCGCGATCACAATGCCTTGACTGCATGCATCCTTGCCGAGGACCGGATTGCTTATGCGGAATCGCTTGAACATTCGGCGCGAACGCTCGGGCTGTGGGTGCACGAATTCCGGATTCATACCGCCAGCGGCACGTTTAAATGGGTGCGCGGCCAAGCGGTTCCGCACCGGCAGGAAGATGGTTCCGTGGTGTGGAACGGCATTTTCCTGGATATCACCGCGCGCCAGCGCTCGCAGGATGTCATCAAAGCCAGCGAAGAAAAATATCGCGCCCTGGTCGAGACAACCGGTACTGGCTACCTGATATTGGACATGGCCGGCAGGGTCGTCGACGCCAACCCGGAATACGTCCGCTTGACTGGCCATGGCGACCTCGGCGAAATCCTCGGCAGGCAGGTAACCGAATGGACCGCGCCGCATGAGAAAGAGAAGAATGCAGAGGCGGTGATCCAGTGCGTCAGGGACGGGTTCATCAGGAACCTGATCATCGACTATGTGGATGCGAATGGCCGGATTACGCCGATCGAGATCAATGCCACCGTGGTTGGCGATGGTGATGCGCAGCGCATGATTTCGCTGTGCCGCGACATCACCCGGCGCAAGCATCTGGAAGACCAGGTGCGCCAGCTGGCGTTCTACGATCCGCTCACCAATCTTCCCAACCGGCGCCTGCTCGACGATCGATTGAGTCAGGCCATGGCTTCCGGCAATCGCACTGGTTGTCATGGCGCGCTGATGTTTATCGATCTGGATAATTTCAAGTCGCTCAACGACAGTCATGGCCATGACGTTGGCGATCTGCTGTTGATACAGGCAGCGGAACGATTGAAATCCTGCATCCGCGAAACGGACACCGTGGCGCGCTTCGGTGGCGATGAGTTCGTGGTGATGATTGGCGAGTTGGTGGCGGATCAGGGCGAACCGGCTTCCCAGGTTGAAATGATCGCGAGAAAAATCGCCGCCGCGCTCGCTATTCCTTATGTACTCGATGTCACGATGGAAGGGCAAACGGAAATGCGCATCGAGCACCGCTGTACGGCGAGTATCGGCGTGACGCTATTTTTCGGCCAAGAGCTAGCCCGGAGCGATGTCCTCAAGCGTGCCGATGCGGCGATGTACAAGGCCAAAGCAGCTGGAGAAAACTTGATTAGGCGCTACGAAGCAGTGCTTTGAGCGAATCGGACGGCAGCTGTCATGCCCCGTCTTTCGGCAATGGCGCCGAATGCTCATGCCATTGCGACAGCGGCACGATCTTGGGTTGCTCGGGATCGCCCAGGTAGTGGGGCGACATGATCTGCACACCGTATTTGTTGAAGACATCCTGAATCGCCGCATTGAGTTCGCTCAACACGCGTGGCCGCACAGCGGCTGCCTCGGCACCGACTTGAGTGACCAGGCGGTAGCCGACATAAAAGTCCGACAGCTCGGTTTGCAGCACAAACGGCGCGGGCTCCTTGCGCAGCAGGGGTATCTGCCCGGCCGCCTCGAGAAGCATGGCATGCACCTGGCGCCAGGGCGTGTCGTAACCGATCGTGATAGTCGCATCGAGGACGAAGCCGCCGCGCTCGACGTTCCGCGAAAAATTGCGCGTGACCTGGCTGATCACCAGTGAATTGGGCAGAGCAATCTCTTCGTTGCTGCCGGTTCGCAGCCGCGTCACGTAGAGGCCAAGGTGCGTTACCGTGCCTTCGAATTCCTGAATGCGCACATATTCGCCGACCAGCAGTGCCTTGGTAAATGCCAGGATCATTCCACTGGCGATTTGCCCGACAGGCCCTGCCGCACCGATCGAGACCATGACGCCGAGGAGCACGGAGAGGCCCTTGAATGCCTCGGTCTGCGAGCCGGGAAGGTAGGGGTAGGCCATCGCCAGCGCGAACAACCAGATTGCGGCATTGACCAGATAACGCGTTGAAGGCGCCGACTGCGCATCGAGCGCGCCGAACTGCAGGCGGCCGGCGACGACGTGATCGAAGACGGTTCGCGAAACTTGTGTGGCGATGCGCGCCAACAGGAAAATCGTGATGGCGACAAAGATTCCCGGCAGCGCACCCGCGGTCGATCTGAGTCCGCCGTAAAACGTCTCTGTCAGGGACGTCACGATGCTCTCGCTGATCGGTCGAGTTGTCGCGAACAGGCCCAGCGAATAGGCGATGAAGGCGAAAAGCGCCAGCAGGCCGATCAACCACAGCAGGAGCATCGCCGCGGTGGCCGTGAAGCCAAGAATCATCTCCGTGAAGTGAGAAGCTACCCCAGTCCGGGTTACGTTTTCCAAGCGTCCGGCGAGGCGCCCGGTAATGAATTGCCGCGACGATCGCGATGTCTTCGCTATGAGTGCCAGTGCGATCGACAGCACGGCAAGAGCGCCAGCCACCTTCAAGATGGCATAAGAGTTGACCTGGGGATCGCGGTGTTCCCGTGATTCCGAGCAGACCTTTTGCAAGACGCGTGAGGCCTGGTTGGCAAGCGCTTCGGGCGTTTCGTTGACCTGTTTGCGCGCGTCGCCGGGCGAGACAGTGAACATCGGCTTGCCGTCCAGCGTAACGATGACGCCTCTCTCCGTGGTGGTGATGGAAGTCCAGCCCTCGCCCTCATTTTCGAGTGCTTTGAGGATATGTATGCGGGCCAGCTCGGCGCGCTCTTCGGTCGAGATGGCACCGATGGAATCCCTGAAAACATGGATGGTCCGGTTGCCGATGACGAGTGGAACGCCTGGGTTTTCCGCTTCCGCAGCGGTAGCTGACTGTGACAAGGCAAGCAGTGCCACGACCAGCAAATTTCTCGCCCAGCGCATCAGCAATGTTGCGGTCGAAAGCGGCCTTTGCGAGTTGCTGAATATCATTAATTGGACCCTTCCTGATCAGGCAATACTACGATTTTTTCAGCAAGGATCTGAGGTCGGCAAAAGGCTGGTGTTTCGCCGGAGGCAGCGCGTCAGGTTTCCCTCCTGTCCCCTGCCGTCCCGCTTCCAGTTCGCGCATGTGTTCGTTGTCGTGGCAATAGAGGCAGAGCAGTTCCCAGTTGCTGCCGTCGGGTGGATTGTTGTCGTGGTCGTGATCCTTGTGGTGCACGGTGAGTTGCTGGAGGTTGACGCGGGTGAACTCGCGGGTGCAGCGGCCGCATATCCAGGGGTAGATTTGCAGGGCTCGCTCGCGATAGCCTTGCTCGCGACTTTCCCGGTCGCGCCGCGCTTCGGCCAATACCCGATCGAGACGGCTCGGGGCGGGTGGATTCTTGCCGGTACTGTTCATGATCTTTCTCCAATACGCATTATGAATACGTGCGGGTCATCGCCGCCAGCTCGCTCGCGATCGCCTCGCGCAATGTCGGCGGACCGATGACTTCGACGCCGGATCCATGACGCAGGATGTCCATCAGCAATTCGGTCGGATCGGCATAAGGGACTTCAAGGAGATAGCTGCCGTCGGCATCGTAGCGGAATTCCTGCTGCGGATGCCATTGTTCTGCGGCGACCCAGCGGGCGCGCTCAGGCGTGAAACGCAGTTGCGCCCGCGCCACCGATTTGCCCGAAAATATGCCGTAACCGGCGCCGAGCGTCGTGTCGAGCTGGCGTGGCGATATATCCCTGGCGCGCTTGTCCACGATATCCGCATGACGAATGGCATCGAGGGCGAAGCTGCGAATCTCCTGGCGCAAATGGCACCAGGCATCGAGGTACCAATTGTCGCGGTAATGCACGAGGCGTTGCGGCGAAACTTCTCGCGCTACGGTCTCGTCGCGGGAGCGTACGTAATGGATGATGTGCAGGCGTCGACGGTCGACCAGCGCCTTGCCGACCAGGGCGAAGTGCGCCAGCGGCAGCGCCCGCCGGGCCATGCCGATGATGCGGATCCGCTTGCGGATTTCCTCATGCGCCGATGCCTGGCTGCCCAATAATCCGCTGAGCCGCGCCAGCAGCGGCTCGATATGCGGGCCAAGCAGGCCGCCGCCATCGAGATTGGCCAGCAACTGCTGCATGGTGAGCAGGGCGTGAATCTCCGCGGCGGAGAACCACAGGCCGGGCAGGGCGAATTTCGGCAGGTGGCGGTTGCTTTGGCTATAGCGATAACCCCTGGCGTCGCGGTCCCATTCGATCGGCGCGTTGAGCCGGCTGCGCATATATTCGAGGTCGCGCTTGATGGTCGCCCGCGAGACGCCGAGGCTGGCGGATAGCTCGGAGAAAGGCACGATCTTGCGTTCGTGCAGCAGCTGGTCGATCTTGTAAAACCGTTCGGTGCGGTCCATGTCATTGGTCTAGAAGATCTCGCCGCTGTCCTTGCGGCGGCTGTGGTTTCGATGGCGTGCACATAAGCAGGGGAAAATCTGTCGGAGCGATTATCATGGTTGGGTCGCGACTTGGAAAGCCAGTAAATTGGAATGCACCAAGACGCGGCATTGCGCACAAATCTGGTGCGAGTTCGTCTCTACCGAGCGCTAAAACGCATCATAAAGCGGCATTTTCGTGATGGCATGCTTCTCGCTGCATTTTGGATAAATATTCTTCGACGGTATGCCCATGTCCGAGCCCCCTGCTTATGACGAAATGCTTGCCGTGCCAAATGTCGTGCGGCCGCATTACCGCGAATTTTGTTCCTGGCTGGACTCGACGCCGGCGCAAGTGATCGCTCACAAGCGCGAGGAAGCCGACACCATCTTCCATCGCGTCGGCATAACCTTCGCGGTCTATGGCGAGGATGCCGGCAAGGAGCGGCTGATTCCCTTCGACATCGTGCCGCGCATCATTCCGGCGGCCGAGTGGCAGCGCGTCAAGGCGCTCAACGCCTTCATTCATGACGTGTATCACGATCAGGAAATTCTCAAGGCCGGGCGGATTCCAGCGCAGCAGGTGCTTGGCAACTCGCAGTTCCGCAAGGAGATGATCGGCGTCGATGTGCCCGAGCAGATCTACGCGCACATTGCCGGTATCGACCTGGTGCGCGCTGGCGACGGCGAATACTTTGTCCTCGAGGATAATTTGCGGACACCGTCGGGCGTGTCCTACATGCTCGAAAATCGCAAGATGATGATGCGATTGTTCCCGGAACTCTTCTCGCGCCAGGCGATCGCGCCGGTCGAGCATTATCCGGATTTGTTGCTGGAGAACCTGCGTGCCGTGGCGCCCGCCGGCATTGGCGAGCCGAACGTCGTACTCTTGACGCCGGGGCAGTTCAACAGCGCTTATTTCGAGCACGCCTTTCTCGCCCAGCAGATGGGCATCGAACTGGTCGAGGGCAACGATCTGTTCGTGCGCGATTACACCGTTTATATGCGAACCACGCAGGGGCCGCGCCGTGTCGATGTCATTTATCGCCGCATCGACGACGACTACCTCGACCCGCAGGCGTTTCTTAAGGATTCGGTGCTCGGCGTGCCCGGTCTGTTCAGCGCCTACCGGACCGGCAACGTGACGCTCGCCAATGGCGTCGGCACCGGTATCGCCGATGACAAGGCCATGTACATTCACGTTCCGGAAATGATTCGCTTCTATTGCGGCGAAGAGCCGATCCTGGCGAATGTACCGACCTGGGAACTGAGCAAGAGCGACGATTGTCGTTACGTGCTCGACCATCTTGCCGAGTTGGTCGTCAAGGAAGTGCATGGCTCCGGCGGTTACGGCATGCTGGTCGGGCCGGCTGCCAGCAAGGACGAGCTGCGCATCTTCCGCGACAAGATCATTGCCGAGCCCAGCAAGTACATCGCCCAGCCGACGCTGGCGCTGTCCACTTGCCCGACCTTCGTTGAATCCGGGGTGGCGCCGCGGCACATCGATTTGCGGCCTTTCGTCCTCTCCGGCAAGGAAGTGCATATGGTTCCGGGCGGGCTGACGCGGGTGGCCCTGCGTGAAGGTTCGCTCGTCGTGAATTCTTCGCAGGGCGGCGGCACCAAGGATACCTGGGTGCTGGAAGCCTGAAATGACGAAAAAATATTCCCGATGTTCGGTCGCCAGCAAGGCAGCCCTGCTTTGCCGGCTACGCGTCGGGCTGGCTGTCCCTGAATTCCCTGAATTGTTTTACGCCGCGGAGACGTAATGTTATCCAGCACCGCCGATCATCTCTACTGGATGGCCCGCAGTTTTGAACGGGCCGAGAATACCGCGCGCATGCTCGATGTCACTTATCGCATGTCGCTGCTCAAGCAGGCAACCGCCGAACCTTTTCAGGAATGGGCGGCGATCCTCAGCATCAGCGGCTTGGCCAGCGATTACTTTGAACGTTACGGGCTGATCGACGCTGACAATGTGCTGCGCTTCATGGCGCTCGACGAGGCCAATTCCGTAAGCATAATCAGCAGCCTCTATTCAGCGCGGGAAAACGCCCGGGCGGTGCGCGGCACCATCACGTCCGAACTCTGGGAAACCATCAACGCGACCTGGTTGCAGATGCGTGAGATCGAGATCCAGGGCATCCCGCCCGATGGCGTGTCGACATTTTTCGACTGGGTCAAGGAGCGCTCGCATCTCTCCCGTGGCGTGGCGCACGGCACCATGTTGCGCGGCGATGCTTTCCGTTTCATTCGTCTCGGTACCTTCCTCGAGCGTGCCGACAACACCGCGCGGATCCTCGACGTCAAGTACCACATCCTGCTGCCCAGCCCCAAGGATGTCGGCGGTGCCGCGGACTATTACCAGTGGAGCGCCCTGCTGCGCTCGGTGTCGGCTTTCGAGTCTTATCGCAAGGTGTTCCGCGATGTCATCACGCCTCTGCGGGTGGCCGATTTGCTGGTTCTCAACCCGGACATGCCGCGTTCGATCCGCACTTGCATCCACGAAGTCAATCGGCTGGTGCTCGATCTGGCCGGCGACAAGAACTGGGAACTGCAACGCCAAGTCGGCCTACTCTATGCCGAACTCCGCTACGGTTCCATCGACGACATCGTCGGCCAGGGTTTGCACGAGTATCTCACTGGCATTCTCAAGCGCATCGGTGCGATTGCCGAAGAAATCAACAAGACCTATTTCTGGCCTACCGACGACTAAAACGACCTTGCCTGGCGCTGCCGCTTGGGCTATTTTGACGGGCCCACGATAAAGTGCCGAATCCAACACCATGACCTATTGCGTCGCCACCATGATTGATGCCGGAATCGTGTTTGCCTCCGATTCGCGCACCAATGCCGGCGTGGACAATATCTCGTGCTTTCGCAAGATGAAGGTGTTCGAGCGGGCCGGCGAGCGGGTGCTGGTGACGCTCAGTTCCGGCAACCTTGCGGTGACCCAGGCGACGCTTAATCTTCTCGAACAGGGCATCCGCCGCAACGATGGCAGTCCCAATCTGATGAATGTCGGCAGCATGTACGAGGTGTCCGAACTGATCGGCAGCGCCTTGCGCGAAGTGCGCCATCGCGACGGGCCGTTCCTCTTGCAAGGCAACGTCGATGCGGGCGCCAGCTTTATCGTCGGCGGCCAGATTGCCGGGGAAGAACAGCGGCTGTTCATGGTTTATTCAGAAGGCAATTTCATCGAGGCGACGGCGGAAACACCGTACTTCCAGATCGGCGAAACGAAATACGGCAAGCCCATCATCGACAGGGTCATCACGGCCACGACGTGTGTCGACGACGCTGTCAAATGTGTGCTGGTTTCCTTCGATTCGACCATGCGCAGTAATTTGTCGGTGGGGTTGCCGATCGACCTGGTCGTCTATGAAAGGAACGCGCTGCATCAAACACGCAATCGCCGTTTTGGCGAAAAGGATGCTTACATGCGCTTGCTCAGCCAGAGCTGGGGCGAGGGCGTGCGCAAGGCATTCGCCAACCTGCCGAAATTTGACTGGACTTGAACCCCTAGGGGTAACGAGGACCGATTTTTGGGGACAGGTGGGCGAGGGGATTTCGCTCGCTGCTTACCCGGTAAGCAAGCCATCATGACAATACGCGTCGCACTGAATCACCAGACCCGTTACCGCTTCGATCGCCCGGTCAAGCTGTGGCCGCACGAAGTGCGCCTGCGCCCGGCAGCGCATTGCCGCACGCCGGTGTCCGGCTACTCGCTGCGCGTCGATCCCGACAAACACTTCATCAACTGGCAGCAGGACGCCTACGGCAACTGGCTGGCGCGCCTGGTTTTCCCCGAGAACACCACGCATCTCGACATCACTGTCGATCTGGTCGCCGATATGGCGGTGATCAATCCCTTCGACTTTTTCGTCGAGGAGTTCGCCGACAAGTTTCCCTTCCCTTATCCGGCGCAATTGGCCAAGGAACTGTCGCCGTTTCTCGAAACCGAAGCGCCGACGCCGCTGTTTACCGCATGGATGGCGGCGGCCAAGAAAGAGTTGCTGGCCAGGGAAATCATCACCATCGATTTCCTGGTGGCGCTCAATCGCCGTGTTCAGGACAACGTCGCGTATATCGTGCGCATGGAAGCCGGTGTGCAGACACCGGAAGAAACGTTGAAGCTGAAGCTCGGCTCCTGTCGCGATTCGGCCTGGCTGATGGTCCAGGCGCTGCGCCATTTCGGTCTGGCGGCGCGCTTCGCCTCGGGCTACCTGATCCAGCTGACCGCCGATGTCATGGCCCTCGACGGACCGTCGGGAACCGACCGCGACTTCACCGATCTGCACGCCTGGGCGGAAGCCTACGTGCCCGGTGCCGGCTGGATCGGCCTCGATCCGACCTCGGGCCTGCTGGCTGGCGAAGGCCACATTCCGTTGGCATGTACGGCGTCGCCGTCGTCGGCGGCGCCGGTGATCGGCGCCACCGAGGTATGCGAATCACATTTCGATTTCTCGATGACGGTGACGCGCATCCACGAAGATCCGCGCGTCACCAAGCCTTACAGCGAGCCACAATGGCAGGAGATCCTGTCGCTCGGCCACTTCGTCGACCAGGACCTCGCCACCCATGACGTGCGCTTGACCATGGGCGGCGAGCCGACCTTCGTCTCGATCGACGACATGGATGGCCCG
>CAISUK010000365.1 GCA_903888645.1 uncultured Pseudomonadota bacterium
TCCCTCTCCCGCAAGGGGAGAGGGAAGCAGCTTGTCTCCTCTCTCCCCTTGCGGGAGAGAGGCCGAGAGAGAGGGGGCAATGCGGCAGTTTTCTTGATGCGGGGTGGCGGTACACCATGAAACTTAGCCAAGCCAATCGGCCCTAAAGTTCGACCTGCGTCCCCAGCTCAACAACCCGGTTGGTCGGAATCTTGAAGAATGCTGTTGCCGTATCGGCGTTGCGGAACATCCAGATGAAGAGGATTTCGCGCCATAGCGGCATGGCCGGGATGTGGTGCGGGACGATGGTTTCGCGGCCAAGGAAGAACGAGGTTTCCATGGGTTCGTAGCCGAGGCCGAACGGTTCGCACATGGCCAGCGCCGCCGGAATGTCCGGGTCATCCTTGAAGCCGTAACGGACGATTACCTGGTAGAAACCCTGCTTGAGGGCGTGCACCTCGACCCGGTCGATTTCCGGCACGTGCGGCACATCCTCGACGCTGACGGTCAGCAACATGACCCGTTCGTGCAGCACCTTGTTATGCAGCAGGTTATGCAGCATCGCCCGCGGCACGCCATTGGCATTGGTGGTCATGAAAATGCCGGTGCCTTCGACGCGATGCGGGCCACCGTATTCGAGGCTGCGAATGAAGGCGTCGAGCGGCATCGAATCCTGCAGCAACTTTTCGTAGAGCAGAGCGCGGCCGCGCTTCCAGGTTGCCAGCAGCGTAAACACCGACAGGCCGAGCACCAGCGGGAACCAGCCGCCATCGAAAATCTTGATGAGATTGGCCGAGAAGAAGGCAATGTCGACGATCGCGAAAAAAGTCAGGAACAGCCCGGCCATGAACCAGCTCCAGTGCCACAGCGCACGCACCACGATGAAGGCGAGCACGGTGTCGATCATCATCGTCAGCGTTACGGCGATGCCGTAGGCCGAGGCCAGGTTCGAAGAGGATTTGAATCCGAGTACCAGCACGATCACCGCCAGCAGCACCAGCCAGTTGATGTTGGGAATATAGATCTGGCCCATCTCCCGCTCGGAGGTGAAACGGATCTGGATGCGCGGACAGTAGCCGAGCTGGATGGCCTGGCTGGTCAATGAAAAGGCGCCGGAGATTACCGCTTGGGAGGCGATCACCGTTGCCGCCGTGGCCAGGCCGACCATCGGATAGAGCAGGAAGTCGGGCACCAGCAGGAAGAAGGGATTGACGATCGCTTTGGGGTCATCAAGAATCAGCGCGCCCTGGCCGAGGTAATTGAGATAGAGCAGGGGGAAAACGAAGCCCAGCCAGGCCCATTTGATCGGGCGACGACCGAAGTGACCCATGTCGGCATAAAGTGCCTCGCCGCCGGTGATGGCCAGTACGACCGCGCCGAGCGCGAGGAAGGCGTGGACCTGTTCGTGAATGAAAAACTCGAAGGCATACCACGGGTTGATGGCGGCGAGCACGCCCGGATGCTTGAGCACGTTCCAGGCGCCGAGGCCGCCGAGCGTGGCGAACCAGAACATCATGATCGGCCCGAACAGCGCGCCGATGCTGGCCGTGCCATTGCGCTGAAAGACAAACAAGCCGACCAGGATGCCGATGGTGATCGGCACCACATAGGGCTTGAACAGTGGCGTCGCCACTTCGAGGCCCTCGACCGCCGAGAGCACCGACATGGCCGGGGTGATGACCGCGTCGCCGTAGAACAGCGCCGCACCGAACATGCCCAGCACCGAGATGATCCAGAGCAGACGCGGGCTTGCCTTGGGTGTGCGCAGCGCCAAGGCCGTCAAGGCCATGATGCCGCCCTCGCCGCGGTTGTCGGCGCGGGTGATGAACATTACATATTTGAGCGAGACCGTGATGGTCAGCGCCCAGAAGATCAGCGACAGGATTCCGAGCAGGTTTTCCGGCGAAACCCCCACGGCATGCGGGCCGCTGAAGACTTCCTTCATCGTGTATAGCGGGCTGGTGCCGATGTCGCCATAGACGACGCCCATGGCGGCGACGGCCATGCCGGCAAGGCTAGATTGCTGCGAGGTCTGCTCGGATGAAGACAAGAGACCGCCCCCCTGTGGCGCCGTTTGGGTTAATGCGCCTGTCGTTACAGCCAGCGCTGCGCCAACCGCTATTCTTGAGAATGCGCGCTGGTCGAAAGCCTCAGTCGCTGCCGCCCCGCCCAATCCGGGCGACACCACTGCGCCTGACTTCGCCGCGCGCGCAAATGTTGCCGTGCACCATGGCAGGCGGATTATACGGCTAATCACCCGCGCGCCGTGTGCCTTGCAAACGCCTTGGCGGCGCTGTCTGTGGCCGCACCCGGCTAGCCGCTTTGAGCGACTCACAAAATCGAGTCTCTGGTTTTGCCAGCAGATACTTACCGAGTTGCTCGGGGTTGTTCCCCCCGTTAACCCGCTGGGCCTCGCGGGTTTTGTCTACACCCCAGTTCACCGGGTTCGCGCGTCTGCCTCGCTCAGATGTTCCAGGCCGAACCACGCTGAATAGGCCTTGTTGCAGAAGCGGTTGCGTTGATCCCGGTCCCAATAGCCGAGCATGGCCGGCATCTTGTCCAGGAGTTCCCGCAGATCCACGTCGCGACCATGGGTTGGCGCGTCGCTGGGTCGATTACTGAGTCGATCATTCTGTTCGTGAAGTTGGGCCATTTCCAATTCCGGTTGGCGTGATCGAACGCGGAGAGAAGAATCGCTCATGTCGCAATTCGCCAGCCGCCATGCTGAGGAATTCTTCTTCTCTCAATTATTCGCAAACTTCCCGGGGAATCCATCAGGGATTCCCCGATGTCCGCTTCGAAATCCCCGATATGCTGACATCGTTACTTTAGATATCATGCAACATTGGTTTTCTAAAGGAAGCATTAGGCGATGTCTTCATTGAACATTGATTCCGCGATCGGCGCGCACGTAGTGTGGAAGCGACGCTTTGAGTTTGCCGTCGACGGCATCATCGAACAGTCAATCGCTCAGGACAAGATCGGTGACGATACGCATTGCGTGCTCGGCAACTGGTTGTTTGGTAGCGGGCAGGAATATGCGGACCACCAGTTCTTTCAGGAGTTGCTGGTCGTCCACCGAGATTTCCATGTCGTGGCAGCACAAATTGCCGGCTTGATCGACGATGGCCAAATTGACGTGGCGAACAATCTGATCAGGACCCACTTCTCTGACTTGTCTGAAGCCGTGGTCGGATTGCTCACCCAGTTGCGCGAACATGTCAATCGCAACCTGTGACGCAGCGACATCAATGTCGACTTGCAGATCAATCTCTTCCGAGCGGTGTCCTTGTTGCGGCAGGGGGAAGTCGCTGCATGCGAGACAGTAAGACTACCGGACTGTCGCTGTCACATTGCATTGGTGCCGATAAGCGCTACTGATTTCAGCGTCTTCTCAGAACGCCGATGCGGCACTCAGCAAGGCGACGCTGGAACTATCCAAGTCGGCGGAAGGCAGATGGGCAACCGCAAAGAGCGGAGTCCCTGCAGCTTCCATGGTCAGGGCGTCCTGAATTTGAGCGCTGTCGAGTGGCTTCATAAATTGCCAGCCGGAGCGGGTCTTGATGAAGGCGTAGCCGGTCGGTGCGTCGACAAATACCATGTAATCGCTGGGCGAGACCTGAGCGCTTGAAGGCGTGCTTGCCGTCTCGGCGGAAGTCCCGCCTTGGGCGTAAGAACCAGTGGCGGCAAAGCAAAGGGCGGCGGCGAAGGCGAAGCGGTGGGTCAGTGTGGTCATGGCAATCTCCTGGTCAAAGTTGGGTTAGCGGCGGGTGGGGCCGGAGGCAAATCTGTCTCCTTACCTTCCAGGACGCGGAACGAGACCAAATCCGCACATCGCGGCCAAGAAAATTGATTTGGTCCGACATGTCGCTTTTCATATCCGTACAATGCCGCGATGCCAATCGCCAAAAGTAGACGCGAAATAACGGCACTTTACGTTGCCCTTGGCGTTCTGCTGGCCATTTGGTTTTTGCTTGCCTGGGTCATCGCCGATTCGTCCCTTGAAAGGGATATTCAGGAAGCCATCAAAACGCAAACTCTTGCGCTCGATGAGCTTACCGGCAAGACAGCGCAATCCATTGATCAAGGCCTCGACTATCTTCACGAGATACCAGGACTGGTTGCCAAGGAAGAACGGGTTCTGGAAGCGCTGTCGCGGCTGGTTTTTGCGCAACCTCCAGCCGCATCGATGCAACACCGCAGGGTCGTCTGGACAGAAGACTCGCTGCTAAAGCGTATTGATGCCTATCTTGAAAAGGTGGCCGTTTCGCTTGATGCGGATGTCGTGTGGGTCATGAACTCGTCAGGCGATTGCATTGCGTCGAGCAATGCGCGCCGGCCGGATAGTTTTATCGGCACGAATTACGCCGACCGGGAGTACTTCCGCATGGCCCGCGAGGGCAAGCGCGGCCAGCAATATGCCGTGGGCCGCAAGACGAACATTCCCGGCCTGTTTTTCAGCGCCCCGATTGTCCTTGATGGTCATTTCCTGGGCGTAGCGGTGGCGAAGATCGACCTGCCGAAACTGGCGCACATGGTCAGCCAGGCCGATTCCTTCATCACTGACAAGAACGGCGTAATCATTCTCGCCAGAGATCCATCCCTTGAAATGCGCTCGCTCCCCGATGCTGCCACCGCAAAGTTATCGGCAGCAGAACGATCCGCCCTCTACAAGAGAGAGAATCTTGCTCCGCTGAAAATCGATTCGTGGGAACCCCCGGGCTTCCCGTCGCTCCACCGCTTCGAGCAGGAAGCACAACCGGTGCTGATCTCGACATTCAATTTGAGTCATGAATCGCTCGGCGTCTACGCTTTTAAACGCATTCCGGCGGCGGCCGATTTCGCGGTCGATCGGCGCCAAATGTTTTTGCTGATCAGCAGTACGGGCGCGCTCGTCCTGATCGTCGTCGCTGCTGCGCTCCAATTCGCACTCAGCAGAAAGCGTTCGGAATACTTGGCGGCGCACTCGGCATCGCTCCTGCGCGCCGCGATCGAATCGACTGCCGACGGGATTCTGGTGATCGACCGCAAGAACCGCGTCAGCACCTATAACCAGCACTTCGCCAGGATAGGCCGATTGCCAGCGTTTCCTGACGCCAATGGCCGAATCGCCGAAACACTGATGCCCCTGCTCGATCGCCTGGAAGATGCGCCAGCCTTCCTCGACAAGACTGCTGAACTCGAAGCACATCCCGAGTTGGACTCCTTCGATGGTTTTCGATTAAAAGACGGAACCGAAATCGAGTGTTACTCGCTTCCCCAGCGACTACAGGGAGCCATTGTCGGCAGGGTTTGGAGTTTCCGCGATGTAACCGCCCACCGGCAGGCGGAACGCGATCTCCGTGCTTCCCGCGACAATCTGGAACAGACGGTGCAGGAGCGGACGAGCGAATTGCGGTCGACCAATGCGGAACTTTTGGCTGAGAGAACGCGGCTGGCCGATCTCATCAAGCAATTGGCAGAAGCCCACCAGCAATTGCTGCAATCGGAAAAAATGGCGTCGATCGGTCAGTTGGCTGCGGGCGTCGCGCACGAAATCAACAACCCGATTGGATTTGTCAGCTCAAATCTGACAACGCTCCTGAAGTACACCACCGACCTGATGGCCGTCGTCGCCGCCTATGAGCAGGCGGAGGCTGCTTTGCCTGCCGATTTGCTCGGCGAGATCAAAGCGCTCAAGCAGACGATCGATCTGGAATTCTTGCGTGACGACGTCGGCAGTCTGGTCTCCGAGTCGATCGATGGCTTGCAGCGCGTGTCGCGAATTGTGCAGGACCTGAAAGAGTTCTCGCAAATGGGGGAACTTGCCTGGCGTTGGGCCAATATCGAGCAAGGTCTGGAAAGTACACTCAATGTCGCCTGCAACGAGCTCAAGGTCAAAGCCGAGGTAATCAAGGATTATGGCAGAATTCCGGAAGTGCAATGCATACCGTCGCAGATCAACCAGGTGTTCATGAATCTGCTCGTCAATGCAGCACAGGCGATTGAAGCGCGGGGCCAGATCACTGTGCGCACGTTGCGCGATGGTGACGGTGTTCGTGTTGAAATTTCCGACACGGGTCAGGGGATATCAGACGAGAACCTGAATCGCATATTTGATCCGTTCTTCACGACCAAGCCGGTAGGGAAAGGGTCGGGACTCGGACTTTCAATTTCGTACGGCATTGTGCAGCAGCATCAGGGGCGCATTGAAGTGAACAGCGAAATCGGCAAGGGCAGTACCTTTCGGGTTTGGTTGCCGGTTTCGCGCCGAGGCGCGTGAACAAGAAGGTGGTTCAGGCCAAGCGATGGCAAGTCCCGATGCAAGCAACTTTGCGGGTCTGCCCTGGCCCGGTCAGAACAGCTCGATGGGTTTTCCGCCGCCGCTGCCCCGCAGCGCCGCCATGACCAGGTCGAACTGTTCGTCGAAATCGCCACCGGCCGCCAACAGCGCCAGAATGCGCTGCACCGATTTATCCATCGTTTCGCTGATGGCGGCCTCCTGGGCCTGGTTGGTTTCCAGCCAGGAATAGGTTCGCTCGACCTCGTCGACCAGAGCCTGCAGAAGCAGGCGGGTATCGCCCATCATGTCCAGATACTTCTGCCGCAGGACACTGACGACTTCTTCGGCGCTGGACAATGCAACCTGGAGTTGCTCGGCGCGCACCGTCGATTCCATACGCATGTCGACGCTGTCGCACAGTGCCTCGGCGGTTTCCGCCAGGATCACCAGGTTGTCGCGGATGCGCCCGGCCAATTCGGGAAAGTCTGCCTCGTTCGGCATGTCGGCAACGATGATTGCCACCCGCTCGTAATTGACTGCCAGCCGATGGCCGAATTGAAAGATGCGGCCCATGTCCGCGGATTGTTCGAGGATCGAAATTTCCAGTGGCGAAGGCTCGCCATCGGCAGAAAGGGCCGTCGGGCCGCCCTCGTGGCGGATCAGCACGCTGCAATGGACGTTGAAGTTTCGCGTGGCTTCCAGGAGATTTTCGGCCAACGTCTGGTGACTGCGGCTGGCGACACTGGCGCGCATGAAATTGAGCAGCGTGCCGCTTTCTCCCATGCTGGACAGAAAACTCATCGCCATCTTCTGCAGCGAAGCTTTCTCATCGGCGATCTTCTTAGTCGCCTGATGCTGGCGAATGGCCAGCGCAACCTTGCGCAGCAGAATCTCGCTGTTGACTGGCTTGGTGACGAGGTCGTTGCCACCGGCGTCATAAGCCTTCAGGTGCTCTTCAAGCGACTGATGCGCCGTCGCGAAGATGATGGGCGTGGTCGTCAACGCCCGCAGTTGCCGGCAGGTTTCGTAACCGCCGAGTTGCGGCATTTCGACATCCAGCAAGATCAGGTCGGGCAGCCATTCCCGACACATCTGCACGGCCTCGTGGCCAGAGGCGACGGTCACCACGTCGAACTGCTTCGCCAGAAGGGCGCGATGGATTGCCCGTGTGGTCGGTTCGTCATCGACGACCAGCACACACCCGGAGATTTCCGTATCGTTGGCGATCCTCCCGGGTTCCGCTGTCATGATGCAAATCCCAACAGGTCGTTGCCGGCGATTCTCCGAAACATGCTAATGAAATTATTACTCGCGGTTTATCGCGCAGGAAGCGACTCTAGTAGTCTCGCATAAAAGTCTTCGGCAATGCAAGGTGAAGCGCTGTTCAATGGCGGATGAGTCTGAGGGGGTACCCGCATCGGTCAAAGGCGCAACTTTCTTTCGTCGCTGTCCTTCAGCCATTTGAGCAATGCTTTGTACAGATCGTCGGGAAGCACCGGCTTGATCAGGAAATCGTTCATGCCGGCCTCAAGGCAGGCATTGCGGTCTTCGCTGTAGGCATTTCCAGTCATGGCCAGTATGGGCAAGACCTGCCCTTGTCGCACCAGTCGAATCGCCCTGGTGGCTTCCAGTCCGTTCATTACCGGCATCTGCATATCCATCAGGATCAGATCGTAGGTATTGGCAGTAGCCAGATCGACGGCCTGCTGGCCATTCTCGGCAATGTCGACGTGCAGAAGATCAATCTCCTCCAGCACCATCAGCGCGACTTCCCGGTTGATAGGCTCGTCCTCAACCAACAGTATGCGGGCATTGGCGTAGTCCCGCCGCAGCTCCTCCTCGACACTCGGCTCGACAGCGGCGCCACTCGCCTCTGGCGTTGCCTTGCCCTCGGGCGTTTCCAGCAGTGCCGCCAGATGCCGCTGAATCGTGTCGTGCATTGCAGCGGTGGATAAGGGCTTTAGCAGCACTTCGGCGAATCCGATGGATCGCGCCTCTTCATGGATAAGCGGGTCGCCCGAAGCCGTCACCAGCCATGCCACCGGGTGGCGGCGCAGGGTGAGCTGGTGAAGGTTCGCCAGGGTTTCCATGCCGTCCATTCGCGGCATGTTGAGATCCAGCAGCACCAGATCGAAGGGTTTGCCAGCGTCGTTGGCTGTCTGGATTAGCGCCAGCGCTTCCTCCCCCGCAGCCGAGTCTTCGACATCCATGCCGACCAGACGCAACATTTGGCTTACTACCAGGCGTGTCACCGGCGTGTCATCGACCACCAGTGCGCGTCGGCCACGAATCGACGGAATCTGATGGCGTCCCTCTTTTGCGCTGACCCGACCGAAGCGCGCCGTCAGCCAAAAGCTACTACCGGCACCGAGCGAACTTTGTACGCCGGCATCGCCACACATCAGCTTGGCCAAGCGGTGGGTGATCGCCAGGCCGAGTCCGGTGCCGCCGTATTGCCGAGTGGTCGAGCTGTCGGCCTGTTCAAAGGCTTTGAACAGCCTGACTTGAGCCTCGGGCGCAATGCCAATGCCGGAGTCTTCAACCGCCAGCCGCACCACCACCTCGGTATCGGTTTCCTCAACGATCCGGGCCCGCACAGTGATGGTGCCGCGCTCGGTGAATTTGACGGCGTTGCCGAGATAGTTGAGCAGGGCCTGACCCAATCGCGGTGCATCGCCGTTGACAAAGCCGATACGGTCCTCGACATCGACGATGAGTTCCAGACCTTTTTCCTGGACCCGCTCCATCAGCATCGAGCAGATGCGCGCCACCAGCGCTTCCAGATCAAAGTCGGATTTCTCCAGCACCAGCTTGCCCGCCTCGATCTTGGACACGTCGAGGATGTCGTTGATGACGCCCTGCAAGTGGACGGCGGCGGCGATGATCTTGACCAGCTTGTCGTCCTGGTCCGGCCTTGGCGAGGCGCGGCGCAGGATGTGAGCGAGACCGACGATGGCGTTCATCGGTGTACGAATCTCGTGGCTCATGTTGGCGAGAAACCTGCTTTTCGCCTCATTGGCGCTTTCAGCCGTTTGCCTGGCCTCCTCCAGATGCTCCCGGCTTTCTGTCAGTTGCGCAAAACTGAGAGCCTGCCATTCCCTTGCCCGCTCCATATAGCGCAAAAACAGCAGCAGTCCGGCAATGAAGGCGATCAGTAATCCGCCGATCACAATCGCATGCCATTTCAATTCTGCGATGGCGACAACAATCGGTATGCCAACCAGAATGGTGTAACCGTACCCGGAATTGCGTCGATACGAGTACATGCGCGGAATCCCATCGGGACTAGCATTGCCACTATCGTAAGTCCCCTCTAATGGATTCAGCCTGAGCGCATCATTAAACGCAGGAGAAGTCTTGGCATCTCCGATCGGCAATGGAGGGGTTTTGTCGAACGTAGTACGCGCCACCAGTTTCATCTCATGGTCGCGCTAGGCAATCACGCTACCA
>CAISUK010000366.1 GCA_903888645.1 uncultured Pseudomonadota bacterium
GCGCCCGGCAATAATATCGCTCATGTGTACGTCTACCGTGGCGAAGCCGGCGCGGTCTAAGGCTGCGGCCATTTCTACCTGGCCGTTGACGCCTTGTTCGCGCAGGATGGCGATTTTGGGGCGTGCCAGATTGATATTTGCGTATGTTCCCTCTCCCCGCCCTCTCCCGCAAGCGGGAGAGGGTTCGGCTTCCCTCTCCCGCTTGCGGGAGAGGGATTGAGGGAGATGGTTCTCATTCAAATCATAGGTCAATTTCACATGTAGCCCCGGATCAGACGCATCCAGAATACGGTCGTATTCCTGTTGCGCACAGGCAGGGTTGTCGCGCAGCATCTGCATCTGGTAGGTGGTTGCCGACCAGATGCGTTGCAGCTCGATTGCATTTTCGCTAAACAAGGTTTTACCGGCATGTTTGATTTTGACAGTGCCGCGCTTATTCAGCGTGGCCACTTGATGCACCGCCTTCAATCCGGCTTGAGCGCACTGTGCAAGTACCTCCGCCAGATCGCTGTGGCGCACTTGCACCAGGGCGCCGAGTTCTTCGTTGAACAGCATGCCGAGGGCATTGCCTTTCAGTTCGTCCAGATTAATGTCCAGCCCGATGTGGGAAGCGAAAGCCATTTCGCACAGGGCAACCAGCAGGCCGCCATCGGAACGGTCATGATAGGCCAGCAATTTCCTCGCGCCGTTCAAGTGCTGAATGGTTTCGAAGAAGATTTTGAGTTGCTGTGCGTCGTCCACATCCGGTGTGACATTGCCCACTTGTTTATAAACTTGCGCCAAGGCAGAGCCGCCCAGGCGATTCTTCCCCTGCCCCAGATCAAACAGCAATACGACGGTATCGAGGTCGGCAGCCAGTTGCGGGGTCAGCGTCAGACGCACATCGGTGCAGGGCGCAAACGCGGTGACGATAAGCGATAGCGGCGCAGTGACCTCTTTGCGTTGTTCGCCGTCTTGCCAGGCTGTCTTCATGCTCATGGAATCCTTGCCCACCGGGATGCTGATGCCGAGTTGCGGGCACAGCTCCATGCCTACCGCCTTGACGGTGTCGAACAGCGCGGCGTCTTCACCGTGATGGCCAGCTGCGGCCATCCAGTTGGCGGAAAGTTTGATGTCGCCGATCTTGGCGATGCGTGCGGCGGCGATGTTGGTCAGCGCCTCACCTACTGCCATGCGTCCCGAAGCGGGGGCGTTGATGACCGCCAAGGGGGGGCGTTCACCCAGCGCAAAGGCTTCGCCAAGATGGGTGTTGTAGCCCATCAACGTCACCGCCACGTCGGCCACCGGAACCTGCCACGGGCCGACCATCTGGTCGCGCGCGGTCAAGCCGCCCACGGTACGGTCGCCGATGCTGATGAGAAAAGTCTTGTCGGCTACGGAAGGCAGGCTTAAGACCCGTTTGATGGCCTCTTTTAGTTTGATCTTGCTGGTATCGAAAGCAGGCAGGCTCACGGTTTCGCGCTTGACCTTGCGCGTCATTTTGGGCGGCTTGCCGAGCAATACGGAGAGCGGCATATCGACCGCGTTGTTGTTGAACTCTTCGTCATGCACCACCAGCTTGTCATCGTCAGTCGCCTGACCCAGCACGGCAAACGGACAGCGCTCACGCTCGCACAGGGCTTTGAACTCATCCAGACGTTGCGGCGAAATCGCCAGCACATAGCGCTCCTGCGCCTCGTTGCTCCAAAGCTGCATCGGCGACATGCCGCGCTCTTCGCTCGGCACGGCACGCAACTCGAATTTCGCCCCCTTGCCGCCGCCGTGCACCAGTTCCGGCAGCGCATTGGAGATACCGCCTGCGCCCACGTCGTGAATGGACAGAATGGGGTTGTTGTCGCCCATCTGCCAGCAGCGGTCAATCACTTCCTGCGCACGGCGCTGCATCTCGGGGTTGCCGCGCTGTACGGAATCGAAATCGAGATTTTCCGCATTCGAGCCGGTGTCCATGCTGGACGCGGCGCCGCCACCCAGACCGATCAACATGCCGGGGCCGCCGAGCTGGATCAGCAGCGCGCCTTCCGCCAGCAGGTGTTTGTGGGTGTGCTCCGAACGGATGCTGCCCAGTCCACCCGCCAGCATGATGGGTTTGTGGTAGCCGCGCATTTCACCGTTGACGTTTTCCTCGAAGGTGCGGAAGTACCCGGTCAAGTTGGGACGCCCGAATTCGTTGTTGAATGCCGCCCCGCCGATGGGGCCTTCGAGCATGATTTGCAAGGCGGCGGCGATGCGGGAGGGTTTGCCATAAGTTTTACCCTCTCTCCAACCCTCTCCCACCGGGGGAGGGCAGGGAGGGGGAACGCGCTACGGAAAACCTTCCCGC
>CAISUK010000367.1 GCA_903888645.1 uncultured Pseudomonadota bacterium
CACTCATCTTGCGTGACGGCGCGCTGCTGGATGGGTTGTGATCGGCCCGCAGGCATCAGTCAGTTACACTAATCGCAAAGATGACCGTCAGCCCCTCAGTGTTGTGATCGGCCCGCAGGCATCAGTCAGTTACACTCCAGTTCCTGTTCGATGTCGATGCGCGCCTGTTGTGATCGGCCCGCAGGCATCAGTCAGTTACACTCGCCACGCTGGGCTCGACCATTGGCGACTGGTTGTGATCGGCCCGCAGGCATCAGTCAGTTACACTCACACCACGGCGTCCAGATTCGGGTCGTAGTTGTGATCGGCCCGCAGGCATCAGTCAGTTACACTCGGCCCGCTATAGTTCATTGAACTGGCGGGCTTTTTCACAAAAGCAGTACCTGTTCTGGTGGGTGCTCAGCTTGCGTTCTCATGTGGCCGTGGAACACACTCATACGGCCGAACTGCTTGTCCGTAAGCGATAGCAGCCTTACTTCGCCGTCTGGCGGAAGAGCCGCATGGATGCGTTGGCTATGGACGGCAGCGTTCTCCTCGCTCGCGCAGTGTCTCGCGTAGACTGAGAATTGGAGCATGGCGAAACCGTCATCGAGCAGAAAATCGTGAAAGTGTCGATAGTCAGCCCGTTCCTCCGAAGTCGCCGTCGGAAGATCGAAAAGGACGATCAGCCACATGGTGCGATAGCCTCCGAAAACTGCCATACGGGTATCTCCACTTCACGCGCTTCACCTGCCAGAACAGCTTTCACCGATGCGGTGTAGCGTTGCAGCGCAACCCACAAGGGTAATGTTTGACCGACAAGTTCGACTGAACTCGACAGCAATTCAAGCATTACGCGCTTGCTTTTTGGCGTGATGCTCGTAGTCCCGGTCAGCCATGCCTCCATGGCGATTGAATCGACTGCAGGCCGAAGCGGCTCGATCAAATCGTCCGCCAAAGCAAAGTTATCGCCACGGTTGTGATGAAACAAACCAAGGGCAGGGTGAAGACCAGTACCAACCACGGCGCGGGCGACTGCCGCACGTAATACTGCGTAGCCGTAGTCAATCAACGCATTGAATCCGTCACCATGCGCGTCGCGACGAAATGCCGAGCCGAGCAGTTCTCGCCAATAATACGCAGCCGCCTGAGCCTCCTGCTGAGCAGCATCAACTTCGCGTACGCGCCCTGCCAGTAGTTCAAGATGACTCGCCGCCTTGCCGCGAACGAGCAGATGCCGACCTTGAGCACGAATCTTCGCAGCTACGATGCTCTGCCATATGGCACGAACTATTCGTGGTTTGGCGTCGATCTGCATATGCAACGTGGCAGTGTGGAGTGCGCCACCCGCGACCGGCAGCATCAACGAAGTCGGCAGGTATTTTTCATCGCACAGCGCGATTCCGACCCCGGCATGCTGGCAGGCAGACATCGCCTGCTGCGTAATTACGTTGGCTGGGTGTGCGAGCAGTAAGAGTCCAATATCTTCAATCGGCACGCGTGAGACAACCAATCGATCTTGCTCGACGACCAGTTGATTGTCTTTCACGCTCACATAGCTGGCATGCGCAATCTCAACGATTCTCTTGATCATCGAGGCGATATCCAAGGACGTTAAGACGTAAGTACTTCATTGCTCCATCGCCCATCAGTTTCGGAATTGTTGAGACGAATTCTTCAGTTGGGTTATCCAGTGTTGCTGCAGTCTGAGAACGAAGAACGATGCGGTTATTGGATGGGTCCAGCTTTTGAACTCGGTAAACCGCAATAACGTCATTCTTTCTCGCCGAAACGGTGTCGTTAATGTGCAATGCCATAACGAATTCAAAATCCGGCCCATGGTCGCGCTGGATCATCGGTCGTTTTTCTCTCCGGACGCGCTGGGCAGCTTGCCATGTGGTAACAAATACACCTCGGCATTTTCCCGTAGCTTTTTCACAAATGATCTCGACGTGATGGTTGTTACCGTAGGGAAGCAGCTTTACGATTCGGCCATTGGCTGCCCTGATCGACATGAACGAGTCAGGGTTGAATCTGTCGGCGGCGACGATCCGTACATGCCGTACTGCGCCTGCTTGATCGGCCAATCGTGGGCGATTGGCCTCATTGAATGCCACCTTGGCGTCCCCGCCGAATCGTGTTAGGTGATTTTCTAAAGTCTCTCGTAGCGCTGGGTCAACAACCTTCTTAACCAGAGCCGCGTCGAACTGTGGGCCAAGTGTCTTGCGATATACGATGCGCCCGCCCTGCTTGGTCTGCTGAACGCCATAGGCAGTCTCCTCATGAAATGCCCCCGCCAATTTATGCACGGGATCGTGACTGACAATGAGGGTTGCCAGACTGCTTTCAATCGCGGTTCGAAAGTCGATAAAGGGTGGTTCGATGGCAATGACATCAGGGGAACCACCGAGCGGGTCGCGTTCGGCCAGATGCACAACCGCTTTGTACAATCGTCGATTTGTAACCGCTGTCACTGCGGCATCTATGGCGTGGTGACGATGATCGGCACGGTTCTTATTTCCGTCCCCAAGCAGGCTGTTCAACCCCCAGCGGTGCCTCAGCCATGCGGTCATGACCCCTTTGGTGACTGAGACATCGCATCCCAATGGAAGGACATAAGAAGTCACGGCACGCGAGATGTAGGCAGTATCCGTCAGTTGGCTGCTGATGAAATCCTCAACGCCAGTGAGCGAGTCCTTTAGAATCCGCTTCCGCTTTGGCAGCGGTAGTCGCTTGGCGCGTTGGATCAGCGCCTCCCATGCGTCGCCGCCACCGGAAGAGGCTTCGACTGGAGTGCGACTGCCCTTGTCGCGGTTTTCTGTGACAAAAGCGACGACTTTGTTCATGTACGAG